>JBLNHB010000001.1:0-3681 GCA_050268805.1 bacterium
CCCGCCGAACCCCCAGCCGAAGGCGATCAGGAAAAGCAGGGGAGAAAGGGACGACGCGATGATCTGTCTTCCGGCCCTCTTCCGGTAGACCGTGAGCTCCCTGTAGAGAACCCCCCGGAAACCGTTATACATTGATCCTCCTGCCCGTGAGCCTCAGGAACACATCCTCGAGCGATACCTCCCGTATCTTGCAGGTGTGCCTGCACTCCTTCAGGCGGTCGAGTGCCTCCTCCTTTGATTCAAAAAAACTCTCTTCGATCCCCTCATCCCGGTAGACCTCAAGGACAAACCCGCCCATCCCCCTTTTCAGTTCCTCCGGGGCCCCCTCCGATATGATCTTTCCATTGTCGATGATGAGGACTCTGCTGCAGAGCCTTTCCGCTTCCTCGATATAGTGTGTCGTGAGGAGGATCGCAGCATCCCTCCGCTGATTCACCCTGATGATGAGATCCCAGATATTTCTCCGTATCTGGGGATCGAGGCCGACCGTCGGCTCGTCGAGAAAGACGATCTTCGGATCGTGGAGGAGCGCCCTCACGATCACCAGCCTCCTCAGCATGCCCCCGGAAAAGGTCTTCACCTGCTTGTCCCGGTAGTCCTGGAGGCCCGCGAATTCGAGAGACTCCCCGATCCTCGGTCCCCGCTCTTTCTTCGGAATCCCGTGGATCAGGGCATGGAGGTAGAGGTTCTCATACGCCGTGAGGTCCCTGTCCACATTGCTCTGCTGGGGCACGACGCCGATGTACTTCTTTACTTCTCCGGGAACGAGGGAAAATTTCTTTCCGTAGTAGAAGACCTCCCCTCCCGTCGGTTTCATGAGACCGTTCATCATCTTGATCGTTGTTGTTTTCCCGGCGCCATTCGGTCCGAGAAGGCCAACGAAATCACGCCGGGAAAGACTGAACTGCACACCGGCGACAGCGGCCTTCCTGCCGAAGTCCTTCCGCAGATTCCTTGCTTCCAGAATGACCTCTTTCTCGTTGTTTCCCTGAACCATTTTATATCCTGTCATTCACCGGTCAGAACGAATTTGACCGCAAGCTTCGAACGTGAGGTCATGCCTTTGCCGTTCTTAACTGCCGGTGAGAATGTCGATGCCTTCACCGCATCAACGGCTGCCCTGTCAAAACCGAAATCAGCCTTCTCGATGATCTCCACGGAAACAAGCCTCCCCGCATGGTCGATGAGGAGACTCAGCAGCACCCTTCCCTCTTTCCCGAGGCGGCGCGCCAGGGGAGGATAAACGGGCTCAACGCGCTTCAGGAAGCGGGGACCGTCAGGTGCGCCGAATTCGACCTGGTATGGACCGCCTTCTTTGTTTTCTTCTCTGTTCCCTTGATCATCCCTTGGGACTTCAGTGCTTCCCGTCAATCGCCCGGCGCCTCCGGATACCGCTTCCTGGACCGGCGCAGAACTCCATTGACTTCTCATCACCTCCGGTTCAACATTCTCAGAAGCCGCGGGAATCTCTGATACCGGAGTAGCGAGCACCGGATGCGATTCTTTCCGCTCCTCTCCATCCCTTACGGGCTTCGTAACTACCGCGGTATGTTTTCCGGGAGCCTCCGACAGGACAGGGCTTTTCCTCTGCTGAGAACCTTCTGTCAGATAAACCGTGACAGCAGACGTCGGGCGTACTACCAGAGAGGGAACAAATCCTGATGACAGCACCACGACGAGGAGAGCGATATGGAGAATACCGGAAACGATAATTTCGTGAACCGGCATCAATCTCCGCGTCATCAGATGACCGCTCCTGCCGTCGCGATGCCCGGATGTGTCGAAGGGTATGCTTAACGGTTGCTCCAATGACCCCGCACCAACCTGGGTCTCAGTGGCGAGACTCGTACTGGGATGGAGCATTGATCTCTCAGTCATATCCGAATGAAACATGGTCTTTCCCGTGATGATAGACCTTCACGTCGATGTTGAAGGCGTCCTTCAATAACTCATCCGTAATGAGCTCGAACGGATCACCCGCAGCGATCACCCTGCCCTGCTTGACGACATAGACACGATCGAATTGAAAGGCGAGATTGATGTCATGGAGGGCCATGACGATCGACATATCCTCCTCGTCCCTGAGCTGTTTGAGGAGTCTCACCAGCTCGACTTGGTATTTGATATCGAGATTTGCGAGCGGCTCATCGAGGAGGAGGATCCCTGCGCCCTGCACCAGGGTCATCGCGATGAAGACTCTCCTGCGCTCCCCTCCACTCAGCTCGGTCACCGGGGAATTCATCTTCTCCCGGAGACCGGCCACTGCGACCGCCTCATCGGCAGAGAGCGCGGGCGGTATTTCATAGGGGTAGAGCCCCATGCTCACCAGCTCCTTCACCGTGAAGGGAACGTTCATGTCGAGCATCTGCGGCAGGTACGAGATGAGCTTCGCCCTGTCCTTCCCCCTCAGGGAGCGGATGGGCTTGCCCCAGAGGTTGATTTCACCCGCGTCCTGCTTCAGGATGCCTGCGGCCAACTTCAGGATCGTCGATTTTCCCGAACCATTCGCACCAATGAGGCCGATGAATTCACGGTTCTCGACGGAGAGGGAGAGATCCGCGATGAATACTTCCTGCCCATAGGAGAATCCGGCCTTGTGCAAAGCGAGAATTTCCACGCAAGCTTCCTTCTAAAGACTGAGGATGTCCTTCCTCCGCAGGAGGAAGAGAAAATACGGCGCTCCGATGATCGCCGTAATGACGCCCGCAGGGAGCTCGACAGGTGCCATGATCGTCCTGCCGATAGTGTCCGCAGTGCAGAGCAATGCGCCGCCGGTCAAGCCGGACAGGGGAATCAGGATCCTGCTGTCGGCGCCGGCAAAAAATCTCACGAGATGGGGCATCAGGAGACCGATGAAGCCCACCATCCCTCCGAGCGAAACAGATGACGAGGTCATGAGCCCGATGGAAATGAAGAGGATAAGGCGCTCCCGGAAAGGAGAAAAACCGAGGCTGTAGGCGATCTCATCCCCGAGCATGAGGGCATTCAACCCCTTTGCTCTCCAGAGAGCGAGCGAAAGTCCTAGTAGTATGAACCCGAGTCCATAGGGTATCAGAGTCCAGTCAGCGAGGGAGAGATCTCCGGATATCCAGAGGACCGCCCTCCTCAGCCCTTCATTGGAAGAGATGCCCATGATGAGGGTCAGAATCGACGAAAAAAGAAAGCTGATGCCGACTCCTGCAAGGAGGAGCCGCTCAGGCCAGAGCCCTCCCCTCCGGTATCCCATGATGCCGACAGCCATGCCGGTCGCAAAGGCGCCGATAAAGGCGAGCAACGGAATCGTAAAGAATCCGAAGATGAAGAGTCCGAACAGCAGGCCGAGCGCTGCCATGAGGGCGGCTCCGCTCGAAATGCCGAGGATGTACGGGTCTGCGAGGGGGTTCCGCAGGATTCCCTGAAGCACTGCACCGGACGCACCGAGCGCCGTGCCCATGAGAAGAGAGACCAGGATGCGGGGCAGACGAATGGAAAGGATGATCTGCCGCGATGTTGGGTCGATATCAAAGGGAGAGATCATCCGGGGACCGACAAAGAGGGCAGCACAGGGCACTGCAAGGCCGACAACAATGAGCAATACCGCCTTGCCGCTACTCATAGCCATCCTCCCGTCATTCTGTTCCCCCGGTACGCCAGCATCTCTCCAGATATCGAGACAATTCTTCGATCCCTTCGATGACCCTC
>JBLNHB010000002.1:0-2839 GCA_050268805.1 bacterium
TGGCACACATCCTCAGGAGTAATCACATGCCCCTTTTTGAAGGCCCTCCCCTTGAATTCGCCTTTCCTGATTTCCGTTACGTCATGTGCCAATACCGTACCGATGGCCTCGGCCACCGGTATTTTCCTGAGGTTTTTCTCTTCCTTCTCATGATTCAACAGTTCGCACATGCGACACCTCCTTCCCCGATATTCTTACTTCCCGAATATCTTCCTGAATCTCATGTCAACCAAATCATTCAACCCAGCTTCGAGCAGTTCATATCTTTTCAGGAAATCCCCGGCCTCCCGGGTGAGAGTGGCGCCGCCCCCCTGCCGTCCGCCGGCTTTTCTTTCGACGAGCTTCATGCCGAGCCTCTCTTCCATCGCGCGAATGTAACTCCACGCCTTCTTGTAGGAGATGTTGATATCTCTCGCGGCCTGGTTTATGGAGCCGTGCTTGGAGATAGATTCGAGCAAGAATCTCCTCCCCCTGCCAAAGACCGGTTCCCTGTCAATTTCGAGCCAGCACTTTGATCTGATCTCCATCCCGTTATGACTGTTTCGCATAACGCCGTCCAAGAAAAAAGCATCACTTGCTCGGTAATATCCTCCGTAGGCGCACGGCCTGCAAATGACCTTTTCTTCCTGATAGATCTCTCTTCTGTCCTGAACATATTCTCCGCAGATCTCGCACTGCACCCTCTTAAGGGGCCTGCCGGGAAGGTCCTCGTCCCGCATATGAACGCTCACATCCATGACGCTAAAGAGTTCCGTTTCTGGCATTTCCTTATACGACTCGATTTGGGCTCGGTACTTGTCCTGGATTTCAAAGGGATAGGTCCGGGTTTTTTCACGGGCCTCTTCCTTAGCCAGGATTCTCACAGCAGCTCCGGTCTTGAGGTTCATAAAAGTCGCAGCCATTTTTCCATAATCGACAAACTTCATGGTCCTGTGGCCGAGACTGCATCCGGTCACGGACTGTATGGCATCAGTCGCGCACCGGTCCATCTCGACAAAAACAATGAGGTTTTTTCTGTCCTTGCCCTTTGGGTCTCGAATGCCGATTCCCTGAAGGCCGATGAGCGACATCCTGACCCCGAGCACCTGCCCGGGGCAGAGGTGCCCGTGAACTTTCGCTGATTCTTCGAGAAGGTTCTCAAAATGAGAACCTGTCGTTCCTTCTGTTCTCATACTAGATTTTCCTTTGTCATATATTACTTCTTAAGAAGGGCATGCAAGAGATACCACGCATTACACCCTTAACTATGGAGAACTCACAATTCTTGCAAGCCACAAGAACCACCCTTCAGACACATAGTCCTTTAATAGACCAGCTATCGCTTCATTGGCACGTTCATTGACCATTCTAACGATACCTGTCATCGGAGATGTTATATCGGAGATTTTTCCGTCACTCGAGATGAGCCGAGCAAAAGGTTCTCCTCTGAGGACAGACTTCATATTTTTCAATATCTCAACATACGTGAGCTGACCGCTTGCAAGAAAGTGTCTTATATCTATGCCGATCTCCCAAACCTCCTGTTTTATGAGGGGTCTTGCCCATGTCCCGTCCTTATAATAGATGGTGAGATCGTCCATTTCTGATAGAGGAACAATATACTTTTTGAACTGATTGATGTATTCCTTTCTCAATATCCATCCTTTTCTATCAAATACCTTCTTTACGATATTGAGCAAAAAATCAGGGGTAAAGGGCTTTTCAAGGTACTCGAACGCTCCGAGCCGTATAGATTCCTGTGCATCCTCAAGAGAAGGATATCCTGATATCACTACGACATCTGCTGATGGCTGTACGATTCTCGATTCTTTTAAAACGATGAGACCATTGACATCAGGGAGCCTCACATCTGTTATGACCAAATCAAAATTCTCATCGGAGACCTTTTTAATGCCACTCTCGCCGTCTTCCACGGTAAATGCGCTAAAGCCCTCCATTGCCAGCACTTTCTTGCAGCTGAGACCTATTACAGGATCGTCATCGACAATTAAGACCCTTTGTTTCTCCATACGTTCTCCCCGCTGATGATACTCTGCTTTCGGAATTATTGCATGCTTTATTTTCTAAGAATAACTTCGTTTCCATCTAATGCAGGAGTCCTTATGATAGGGTTCGTTTTCCAGCCCATAATCGTGAAAACCCCTTGATTCTCAAAGTTTGGTATGAAGACAGCATCTTCGGGCAGACGGGGATCAATTTGGGCAAGAACGGTAATGCGACCTGCACCAGATGAGACGGTCACACAATCACCCTGTGCAATGGATAACCGCTCCGCGAGAACTCTACCGATCTTCACAGAGGGTTCAGGAGAAATACTTTTTAAGGCCGAGGAATACCGGCTTGAATTTTCTGAGTGAAAAAGACAGGCATCCCTATGAACATAAATCTTGTCCCTCTCAGGTCCCTTCATGAGAGAGGTTATATCAGGCAACTCTATGTTTCTCAAATGTGCATCATGACGTAATGGTTCGCCCTTGTACGGCCACAGACACTTGCCGCCTTCTATATCTTCAGTGGTAACGTCTCTATAAATAAGTGAGACACTTGCCATCTCGGCGAGAATATCCTTCATACTGCCATAGCCCATATCAACATTCAATATCGTGCTGATCTCAGCAATGATCTTCCATCCCTCCAGACCCCTTCCCTCTATTGCTTTGCGGGTGAGTTGTATTCTCCGCTCAAGGTTGGTGTATGAACCTTCTTTTTCCGCCCATGAAGGCGCCGGCAGAACAACGTCTGCGATCTGAGCCGTTTCCGTCAGGAAACAGTCCTGTACAACGAGAAATTCAAGGTTACCGAGGGCATCTCGGATATAGTCTGTTCCGGGAAGACTGCA
>JBLNHB010000003.1:0-11778 GCA_050268805.1 bacterium
TATGACCGTGCTCGATAACGTCATGGTTGGACGCCATACCAGGAGCAGGGCCGGGTTTCTTGCAGGCATGCTTAATCTCCGCTGGACGCGACGCGAGGAAAGAGCGATCCGGGACAAATCCCTCGATGTCATGAACTTCCTCGGGATCGGCCCGCTTGCTGACGCCGAGGCAACGAGTCTTTCCTACGGGCAGCAGCGCGTTGTGGAGCTTGCCCGGGCCCTTGCCTCGGAGCCAGAAATGCTCCTCCTCGATGAGCCCGTGGCAGGCCTCAACATGCGGGAAACCGCGGATATGGCGCGACTCATCGCGAAGATACGGGACCTCGGCATCACCGTCCTGATCGTCGAGCACGATATGTCGCTCGTCATGAACATATCCGATGAGATCGCGGTCCTCAGCTACGGCGAAAAGATCGCGGACGATGTTCCCCTGTCGATCCAGAAGCATCCCGACGTCATCAGAGTCTACCTGGGAGAAGAGGATGCTTAAGATACGGAACATCGATGCCGGATACGGCATGCTCACGGTGCTCAGAAGGGTATCTCTCCATGTCAATCCCGGGGAGATCGTCACCATCATCGGAGCAAACGGAGCGGGCAAATCGACGCTCCTGAAAACAATTACTGGTCTCATAAAGACTCAGTCAGGCGAGGTCAGCTTCAAAGGCCAGGATATCCGGCGGATCGCTCCGGAAAAGATCGTCTCTCTCGGATGTTCTCTTGTGCCTGAAGGAAGACAGGTCTTCGCTGCCATGCCGGTGAAGGAGAACCTCCTCCTCGGCGCCTATGTCCAGTACCGGAGAGAGAAGAAACAGGAGGTCAGGGAGGACCTCGACCGCGCTTATTCACTCTTCCCTATCCTCAAACAGCGGGAGCATCAGCTCGCCGGCACCCTCTCGGGAGGGGAGCAGCAGATGCTGGCCATCGCCCGTGCTCTCATGGCGAGGCCGTCTCTCATCATGCTCGACGAGCCCTCTATGGGGCTTGCGCCTCTCATTGTGAAAGACATTTTTTCTATAATAGGAAAAATCCAGGAGGAGGGGAATACCGTTCTCCTCGTCGAACAGAATGCCCGGAGCGCATTGAAGATTGCCGACAGGGGATATGTGCTCGAGACCGGCAGGATCATTCTCCAGGGTACTGCAGAAGAGCTTCTGTCAAACCGGGATGTGCAGCGCGCGTACCTGGGAAAGGGTGTTGAGGATCGCTGAGGCGGCGATTGGTGGCTGGTGATTGGTTGTTGGTGATTGGAACTGTTCTTGCTTTTACCAACCACTATTCACTATCCACGAATCACAGAGTTGATTATACAAACGGAGGAACCTATGTACTGGCAGCAGGAAATTGAGTGCATGGACAGAAGAGAACTCGCACAGGTGCAGCTTGAGCGGCTGGAGTCCACCCTGAACAGGGTGTACATGAATGTGCCCTTGTACCGGAAAAAGTTCGATGAGATCGGGTTCAACCCCGACGATTTCCGCTCCCTCGATGATCTGAAGAAACTCCCCTTCACGACAAAAGATGACCTGCGGAACAATTATCCTTATGGTCTCTTCGCGGTGCCCCTCAGGGAGGTCGTGCGGCTTCATGCATCATCCGGCACGACCGGCATGTCCACGGTGGTGGGGTATACGAGGAACGACATCAAGACATGGTCAAATCTCGTCGCGCGAATCCTCGTTGCAGGCGGTGTCACCAAGGATGATGTTGTTCAGGTATCCTTCAACTACGGGCTCTTCACAGGTGCCTTCGGCCTCCACTATGGCGCCGAGCGGCTCGGCGCCTCGGTCATTCCCATATCGAGCGGTAACACGAAACGGCAGATCAAGATCATGCAGGATTTCAAGACGACCGCCCTTGTGGGCACGCCGAGCTACGCCCTCCTCATCGCCGATACGATCAGGGAGATGGGAATCCCCATAGGCTCACTCTCTCTGAAGTACGGCTTGTTCGGCGCAGAACCCTGGTCAGAGGCGATGCGAAAGGAGATCCAGGACAAGCTCAAGATCATCGCTACGGACAACTACGGGCTGAGCGAGGTCATGGGTCCCGGGGTAGCGGGGGAATGTCTTGAGCGCAACGGACTCCACATCAATGAAGACCATTTTCTCGTTGAGATCATCGATCCCGAGACCCTCCGGCATGTCGCACCCGGCGAGAAGGGGGAACTCGTCATCACCACGCTCACGAAGGAAGCTTTCCCCATGATCCGGTTCCGGACCCGCGATCTTACCCGTCTCATCGAAGAACCCTGTCCATGCGGACGGACCCACATGCGGATGACCAGGGTCATGGGAAGGACCGACGACATGCTTATCATACGGGGAGTGAATGTTTTTCCCTCACAGATCGAATCGGTCCTTTTCGAAGTCGAGGGAACCGAACCCCACTACCAGATCGTCATCGACCGGAAGGGCGCGCTCGACGACGCAGTGGTGCTCGTGGAAGTATCGGAGTCGATCTTCTTCGATGAAATGAAGAAGCAGAGCGAGCTCAAGGAATTCATCAAGAAGAAACTCGCCTCAGAGCTCGGCATTTCGGTGGAGGTCAGGCTGGTGGAGAAGAAAACCCTCGAGCGGTTCGAGGGAAAGGCGAAGAGAGTAATCGATAACAGAAAGTTTTGAGGCAGCGAATAGTGGTTTGTGATTGGTGACTTGTTTCTAAATCAGCCACCATCCACGAGCAACTAACCACCTTGATAAGGTTAAAATAGAACAATGAAGGATGAGGTGAACGAGAATGAGTTTTGATTACAGACAAAAGATACCGGAGGTCAAAGAGGTCCTTGAGACCATGCCGCTCTCGGCAGAACTCAAGCGGGTGAAAGAAGAGAGGGACGAAGAGATTATCGCAGTTTTCAAGCGCGAATCCGATAAATTTCTTCTCATCATCGGCCCTTGCTCAGCTGACAACGAAAACGCGGTCTGCGAGTATGTGTCTCGTCTCGCGAAGCTCCAGGATGAAGTGAGGGAAAAACTCCTCCTGATTCCCCGCATCTATACGAACAAGCCCCGCACGACGGGCGAGGGGTACAAAGGCATGGCTCATCAGCCGAAGCCCACTGAGGAACCGAACATGGTCAAGGGCCTCAAGGCGATACGGAAGATGCATATCAGGGCCATGAAGGAATCACATCTTACCGCTGCCGATGAGATGCTCTACCCCGGAAATTATCCCTACCTTGAAGATATCCTGAGCTATGTCGCGGTCGGTGCACGCTCGGTTGAGAACCAGCTCCACCGGCTTACCATCAGCGGACTCGATGTCCCTTCGGGTATGAAGAACCCGACAAGCGGCGACCTGGAGGTCATGCTCAACTCGGTCTTTGCGGCGCAGATGCCCCACATCTTCGTGTACAACGGGTGGGAAGTGAAAACCACCGGCAATCCCTATGCTCACTGCATCGTGCGCGGGGCAGTTGACCAATACGGCACGAACATCCCGAACTTCCACTACGAAGACCTCATGAGACTCTCGGAAGCATACAAGAAACGCAACCTTCAGTATCCCACCATCATTGTCGACACAAACCATGCGAACTCGAACAAGAAATTTTATGAACAGCCGAGGATAGCGAAGGAGATCATGCGGAGCCGCCAGCTCTCGAAAACCCTGAGGAACAAAGTGCGAGGGCTCATGATCGAGAGCTATCTCGTCGAAGGATCGCAGAAGATCTCCGAGAACGTCTACGGCAAGTCCATTACCGATGCCTGCCTCGGATGGGAGGACTCCGAGCGCCTCGTCCGGGAGCTGATGGAATACGTCTGAGTTTCTTCCGAAACTGTCCGGTGCTTACAGCCCCAGGAGCCGTTCTGCATTCTTGTATAGCATTTTCTCTTTCATCCTGTCCGGTATCTTCAACTGCATGGTGCGTTCGATCATTTCATTCTGGTCGGTCCAGGGGCTGTCGGAGCCGAAGAGAATCCGGTCTTCGCCGAAAGAGGACAGAATCCGTATGAACTGATCCTCGCCGATCTCGGTGAGGGTCATGGAAGTCTCGGTATAAACATTGCTGCATCCTGAGAGCACGTTTGCCCGGTCCCACTGCCTCCACCCGCCCACATGGGTGGTCACGATCGTGAGATTCTGAAACAGGTCAGCCACCGTCTTCACCCGCTCCACATCCGCCTGGGTATTTCCGGGAAAGGCGATATCATACCCCGTATGAAAGACGAGGAGAAAATCAAAACTCTCTACCAGGCGATAGAACTCGAACACCCCGCTGTCGTCAAGAAAGAATTCCTGATACATGGGATGGAGCTTGACCCCTTTGATACCGAGTTCTTTCGCTTTTCCGAAGATGGTTTCAACATCCTCAATATTGTTTTTCGGGTGAAAGGAGATGAGCGGTATGATTCTCTCGCTCCGGATCTCCCTGCAGAACTCGAAGATGGGCTGGATCTGCGAAGGCCGCGTCGCGATATTCGCCACCACACTCTTGTCTATGCCGGCGCGGTCCATGGAAGCAAGAAGTCCCTTCAGGGTCCCGTCCGAGCGCGGCTGGTAGTCGCCCGCGTCCTTCGCCAGGGTGTCAATTGCCTGCCGGGCGATATGGTCAGGAAAAATATGGGTATGGAAATCGATGAATCCCAAGTACGATCCCTCTCTCTGCGGGTGATCAGAATGTGAACAGTGTGCGTCACGTTTTTCAACAGCCGTGTTGCGCACAGGGACTATTTCTTGACTATGACTCCTGGTGCGGATATTTGCCGTTCTTCGGTCGTCTTATACTGCCTGCTCCCGGCCTGGTAACTGATAAATTGAAAGAGTGTGCCCTTGATCTGTTCCTCCGTTATTTCACCGGTGAAAAAGACCCGGTAATCCTGATTGTCATACTTGAAGGGAGGCGAATAAAACCAGCCGCGGGACCCGCATAGTTCAAACAGAAAACAGGCAGGCCTCTCTTTTGCCATGTCCACATATTTTGACCACAATGAGCCTTTCCGAAGGAGGGCTATTGTTTCCTCGGAAATAGCGGTACCCCCGGTATTTAAAAAACAGAGATCACCCTGCTTCTGGCTAAAGTCTATGTCCACCCGGTAGATCTCGTATGTCCCTTCCCTGGTGCCTACCTGAAACTCATATCGGACGATTTCCGCTGCATGGAGAGGAAAAACCTGGGCCAGAACAAAAAACCATACTCCCGCTATACTCATTCTCATGTTCATACCTGCTCACCTCCTTCATCTCGATCGGCTTCTCGCTCAGCGCTCTTTGGAAAGCTTTTTCGCCTCGGCCTTGCTCAGAGTCATTCGTGCTTCGGCTATTCTCCGGTAATAGTTTCTTGCCTTCTTCGCATCATTCCGGTGGATCGCCTTGAGCAGATCACCCTCGAGTTCAGCCACCTCAAGCCTCCGGTAATAGTCGAGAGACTCCTTGAAGTGGGCAAGAACGATCTTGCCGGTCAGAATCGGATGGTTGTTCGTGACGTTCGTGTCTCCCAGGAGAAGTCCGTGCTCAAGCTCCACTTCGAGTCCTTTTTTGAACTGGTCGAGCTCCGCACCCATGGCCCGGGCCCTCAGCGTATTGTAGATGGTCCGTGCTTCGTGCATGGTTACCTCCGCCTTCTTCAGCTTCGTCCAGTCCCGTATCTTGAGCTCCCTGCAGACCCTCCGGACTTCCTTTGTGGTGATGTACTCCGGCATTTTCATGATGACCTCCTCCTCTTATAGGATATCGGGATTGAAGCATTCCCCCGCGGAAGCATTACGACAGCGTCACTAACCCTATTATACCAGCGAAATGCGTTTTCCGTTCAGATTTGACAAAAAACGGTATCTTCATTGAAAATACCCTACGGTTAAGCTCCCGGGTGCTCCCAGGGGATGGTGTACCATGAACTCAGCAAGCACACAATCTCTCATTCAGAAAGCATCCTTGCCTGATGGCGTCATCAGGATTTTGTTCGTCCTCTTCTTTGTCTCGATATTCATCTCCCTCACCGTACCGATCTCCGATCCTGATTTCTGGTGGCACCTCGCCACCGGACAGTGGATGTGGGAAAACCAGTCGCTCATGAGCGATGATCCCTTCACTTTTGCTTCAGACCCTTCCGAGTCCCCGACGAGGAGGGAATTCATATTCAAGCAGTACTGGCTGTCGCAGCTCCTCTTTTACGTCATCTACCAGGTCGCCGGCTTTCACGGCATTATTCTCCTCAGGGCCCTCGTCTTCACCTGCATGTTTCTCGTCCTCTTCCTGCTCATGAGGAAGGCGGGCGCCGGCTATTTCCTCGCACTGCTCCTGATATATCTGTCGGTGATTATCGTTGTTCAGGAAATCCAGTATATCGGGGACAAACCTCAGATGTGGACGAGCCTCTTTTCCGTGGCCCTGATCGCTGTCCTTGAAGCCATGCGTGAGGACAGGAAATGGGCATATCGTGCACTTCCCGCCCTCATGCTCCTCTGGTCGAATATGCACGGGGGCTTTATTTTTGGCGATGTCATTATCCTTTTGTATGCCCTCTCTGCTCTTCTCTCCCGTTCAGGCACAAAGGCGTTCTCTCTCTCCTCCGGTCTTGCTCTCCTCCTGAGCGGGTGCAACCCGAACGGATTCAATGCGGTCCTTGTAACGGTGCCCTTTTTTTTCGGCTCCTCTCTTCACAGTGAATACCAGATCGGAATTGTCGAGACGCAGTCGATCTTCCAGCATGCGCGGCTTGTCGCCATACCGAAAATGCTTCCTCACCTCACTTCGCTCTTCATTCTCTCGTTCACGGCCCTGGTCATCAATATCAGGCAATTCAAAAAGATGAGAAAGGAACTGCTCCTCGCATGTATCCTCGTTACCGTCATGTCGGCGATTGGGATACGCTATATCATCTTGTTCATTGCTTTTGCCTCCCTCTTCACCGTTTATAACCTGAACAGTATCGCCGAGCGGCTTGCATCGTCCCGACTGATGCCGTTCGGCTCCAATGCCCGAAGAAGGATCCTCATTGTTCTAACACTCCTGTTTGTGGTGACGGCGACCGCGAGGTTCTCGTGGGCAGGCATACGGTACACCGCCCTTCTCTCAGAGCGAACCTATTTCACCGACTATGCGGGGCTCACTTCGTTTGTCAAGGAGCATCGTTTGCGAGGCAACATGTTCAATGACTATACCCCGGGAGGGCATCTCATCTGGTCGCTCACCCCAGACATAAAGCTCTTTATTGACGGCAGGGCACTCTATCTTTCCGTTTTCAAGGATTTCAAGACCGTCATCGGCAGTCCCCATGCCCCCTCTTCCCGAGGGCCTGACCGCTTCACCCCGGTATACCGAAAAGTGCTCGATGGCTACAACATTAACCTGGTTGCCCTCCAAGGCTGCGACAGCATTATGGGCACCCTTGTCCCCCTCACCATCGCCATTGCGAGGGACAATGAATGGGCTGTAGTATACGCAGATGAGAGGGCGGTCCTCTTCATGCGGGACATTCCGGAAACCAGGACCTTCATCAAAACTTTCGGCCTCCCCAAGACCATCGTCTATGACAACGTCATCTCTTTGGCGCGGGCAGCCTCCATGACCGAGCATGGGCAGATGATGCCCTACTGGAGGTACTCCATTGCCTTTGCCTATCATGAGAAAGGAGACAATGAATCGGCACTTTTCTATCTCAATGAATATCTCAGATTCGCGCCCCATGACTCCAGCGCAATGGAAATACGGAACAAGCTCGAAGCCGAGCTCAGAGCCATGAAGGGAAAGAATCCATGAGGAGACCATTATGGACAAGATGGAAAAATTCATGGCGCGGGACCGCTTCGCCCGGCATCTCGGGATAGAAATCCTCGAAGTTTCGGAAGGCGCCGCGCGGGCAAAGATGACGATCAAGGAACACCATCTCAACAGCGCCGGCACTGTTCACGGCGGCGCGCTCTTCTCCTTTGCGGACGCTGTTTTTTCGGTTGCATCAAATTCGTACGGGACCCTCGCCGTGGCGATCAGTGTCTCAATCTCCTATTTCACGGCGGTGAACAGCGGGACACTCTTTGCCTTCGCCGAGGAGGTTTCAATCAACCCGAGGCTCGCCACCTACCTCATACGGATCCAGGATGAGCAGCGGAAAACAATCGCCCTCTTCCAGGGGACAGTCTACCGGAAAAAGGAAAGTATCGACGAGATCCTGAAACCATAGCTTCAGAAGCAAGCCCTCCCGTTCATTATCACGAGAGGAAAATGGTATAGTTTTTACCATGACCGAACCTCGGGTCTCCGTTCTCCCATTTCATTATGGATGGATCATTGTCGTCACGGGCATGCTCTGTGTCTTTGCCTGCCTTGGCTTCGGCCGGTTCGCTCTCGGCATGCTCCTTCCTTCCATGGCATCGACCCTGCGGCTTTCCTATGCGGAGATCGGATTTATCAGCACCGGTAATTTTCTCGGCTATCTCATTGCGGTCTTTGTGAGCGGCTTCTGGGCGATCAGGCTCGGCGCCCGGGGGCTCATCTTCATAGCCCTCGTCATCATCGGCGTTTCCATGGCGCTCATCAGCAGGGCGGAGAGTTTCATCTCCGTGCTCACTCTCTACACGATCACCGGCATGGGGAGCGGGGCGGCAAATGTTCCGATGATGGGCCTTGTCTCCTCGTGGTTTGACAGCAAAATGCGCGGGAGGGCCGCGGGATTCATCGTGATTGGAAGCGGATTTGCCATTATTCTTTCGGGGAAGCTGATTCCCGCTATTAATACCATCAAGGGACCGGAAGGATGGCGGACAAACTGGATGGTCCTGGCCGGTGTTGTCATGATTGTCGCTCTTCTCTGTCTCCTCCTCCTCCGGAATAAGCCCTCCGAGCTGGGGCTCCACCCAGCGGGAAGTGATACATCCGTCAACGGCAAGCCGGAAGCCAAACCTCACCCTGTTCAGAACATCTACAGCAGCAAAGTGATCTACCTGCTCGGGACCATCTATTTCTTCTTCGGGTACACCTATGTCATCTACGCTACGTTTATCGTGACCACGCTGGTAAAGGAGCGGGGATTCTCCGAAGCTCTTGCCGGCAATTTCTGGGCGTGGGTGGGATTCCTCAGTCTCTTCTCCGGTCCTGTCTTCGGGACCCTCTCTGACAGACTCGGGAGAAAGGAAGGCCTCACCATCGTCTTCTCACTCCAGATGCTCTCCTATCTCCTGGTTGCGCTCCGCCTGCCGACGATCTTCCTCTATCTCTCGATTTTCTTCTTCGGCATCGTCGCCTGGTCAATCCCCTCCATCATGGTCGCGGCCGTGGCTGATCATGTCGGCCCTGACAGGGCTCTCGCTGCCTTCGGGTTCATCACCTTTATCTTCGGCATCGGACAGATCATCGGTCCGGCAATCGCCGGAGTTTTTGCCGAGTCGACAGGGACCTTCTCCTCCAGCTTTTTCATGGCCGCAGCGCTTGCCGGCGTGGCGATCCTGCTGACCCGGTTCCTGAAACAACCCCGCCCCGCATGAAAGTGTACAAAACATCGCCCTCTGTGATACCATGTAAAATATTGGAATTCCGCCGGTGCATCACCATGTCTCGTACAGTATCGCTGAAACAGCGACTGTTCCATACTCTGCCGATGATATCAACCTGAAGAAAGGGGAGCAACCGGTACAGTCATGGCAAAGGCAAAGATCCTCGTCGTTGAGGACAGCAAAGCCCAGGCCGACGTTACGAAGGAGTTCCTCGCCAATCATGGATATGAGGTAACCTGGGCCGGCAACGGCGCCTCTGCCATGAAAGAGGCAAAGGCCGGGCCCTTCGATGTCATCCTCCTCGATCTCGTCCTCCCTGATATCAATGGCAAGGAGGTGTGCCGCTGGCTGAAGCAGCAGGAGGAGACCAAGGGCGTTCCGGTCATCATGCTCACCATCAAGAGCTCCATCGAGGACAAGGTATCGGGCATCGAGGCTGGCGCCGACGATTATCTCCCGAAGCCCTACAATGAGATCGAGCTGAACGCCCGCATCTACGCGGCGTTGAGAACAAAGGCCCTCCAGGACGAGCTCCGCGAAAAGAACAGGCAGGTTGAACTGCTCGCCATTACCGACCCGCTGACCGGACTCTTCAACCGGAGACGGGTGGAGACTGTTCTCGAAGAAGAATGGAAATCCGTGAAGAGATACCAGCACCCGCTCAGCTGCCTCATCATCGATATCGACCATTTCAAGTCCATCAATGATACCTTTGGTCACAAGGTCGGGGATACGGTCCTCAAGGAAATTGCGGACCTTATCAAGGGGTGCCTGAGAGAGGTTGATACCGTGGCCCGCTGGGGAGGTGAAGAGTTCATCGTTATCCTTCCCCAGACAGATCCCGCGAACGCCCGCGAGGCATCTGAACGAATCATGGAAAAGATATTACACCATCGATTCTCGCATACCGCCGGTAAGCGCATAACGGTCAGCATCGGCATTTCCTACTACAGACCGTCCCTGAATGCACCGGAAAAACTGGTGGATGCTGCTGATATGGCCCTCTACCAGGCAAAATCAGAGGGCAGAAACCGGATCGTTGTATCAAGCGGCCCACCTGACTGAAAGCAGACCTTCGGGGCTGCCGCTGTCGCATTTCCTTCTCACGAATCGTCCTGACCGTTCACCTTACTGCTCTCTGGGATTGTAATTTCACCGGTTTTTCTCTATCATTACTGTAAAACATCTACACCCCGAACAGGAGCGAGCTATGGCAATACAACGCATACTCTGGACTCTCTTGATTCTCTGCTGTTTCGCAAACGGAACGTCATGGGCGATGCATGCGTCCCTTGGAGCGGGCTCAGGACACGATGGACCTATCACGACCATTCCCGGGACAACGCCGCCGAAAGGAACCTTCGCAGTCGACATCAATACAGAATATTTCTCTTACCACACCTTTACCGACAGGGAACTGATCGCATTCGCCCAGAACGACAAGGAGATCCACAACGTCGATTACCTGCTCTCCTACGCTGTGGGAATGAGCTACGGCATCCTTGACAACCTCACCGTCCATGCCAGACTGCCCTATGTTCTCAGAAACGATATCTACGAGAGCGAGCCGCCCGATGAAATTCACGCTCACGGCGACTCGCGGGGACTCGGAGATGCTTCAATCCACCTCCATCACCGGATCATCAATGAGTCGGAGAGCAACTTTTCCTCTTCCCTTCTCTTTGGACTTAAGATGCCGACCGGAAAAACCTCCGATAAGGACAATGACGGGAACAAATTTGAAGCGGAATTTCAGCCGGGCTCAGGTTCCTGGGACCCTTCCTTCGGCCTCGCTGCAACGAAGGGGTTCGGCCATCTCTCCCTCGACACGAACATTTCCTATACTCTTGTCACCGAGGGAACGCAGAACACCGATCTCGGCGATGCATTCGCCTACAATCTCGCTCTCGCCTATCCTGTTCTGAGGAATGGCGCAAGGCTCGCTGTAATTCTTGAAGCGAATGGCATATATCGTCAAAAAGAGGAAATTGACGGGGTCAAAGACGTGAACAGCGGCGGAAACACCATATTTCTCGCTCCTGGGTTCAGATTTTCCCTCGACAACCGGTTCTCCGCTTACGCCTCGCTGGGATTTCCCATTGTAGAGGATTTGAACGGCGACCAGAACGAGACAAATTACCGGACCGTCTTCGGTATCAATGTGGTCTTCTAAGGGATCATGATCGCCGGGCAGCATATGAATCCTTTCTTCCGCTCCTTGTTCTACCTGGTGCTCGTTGTCCTGCTCTCGGTGTCCGCTTGCGCTACCGGCGCCGTCTCACTCAGCCAGTTCAAACGGATCGATACGAAAATTGATGGATTTACCCGGCATTTTGAGGGAACG
>JBLNHB010000004.1:0-2514 GCA_050268805.1 bacterium
GGTCTTGCCCGAGGGAACTTTCTTCGGATGAACGAGCTCAAAGAGAGGGATGAGCCTGCCCGTCCCTGAAGGCACGGTCAACGATCTCAGGGCATCGAGTCCCGACCTGTTTTCTACCGGCAGTCTCAGCACAATGCTGACTGGTGCCTTTTCCTGCTCCATATGCACCAGGCCCGCCGATGCCCCGGCAAGGGAAACGCGCAGGGTCCCGGCAATCGCCTCGGGAGTGACTCCGGTGAGCGCAGCCTTTTCCCGGTCCACTTCGAACTCGTACTTATCCTGGTCATCTTCCACATACCAGTCGATATCGACGACCCCCTCGGTAGCGGTGAAAACGTTCCTTATGTCCCGGGCGATCTCGATCTGGCGATCAGGATCAGGACCGTATACCTCGGCAACGAGGGTGCTCAGGACCGGGGGACCGGGAGGAATCTCGGCAATCTTGATGCTCGCTCCGTACCGGTCTCCGATCCCCCTGAGACGGGGCCTGATCCGCTTGGCAATATCATGGCTCTGGCTGTCCCGTTCGTGCTTGGAGACAAAATTCACCTGAATGTCGGCGACATTCGCTCCCTGCCTGAGAAAGTAGTGTCTGACGAGCCCGTTGAAATTAAAGGGAGCGGCAGTGCC
Source organism: bacterium (assembly GCA_050268805.1). GTDB lineage: Bacteria > Nitrospirota > Thermodesulfovibrionia > Thermodesulfovibrionales > BMS3Bbin05 > JBLNHB01. The sequence goes on from JBLNHB010000004.1 coordinate 631, forward strand.
GACATAGAGCTGAAAGTCCGTCACCTCGGGAACGGTTTTCAGATACGCTCCCATTTCCCCGGCGACCAAAGCGGTCTGCTCGAGAGACGTCCCCTCGGGCATATCGATGATCACCTGGACCTCACTCTTGTTATCAAAAGGAAGCATCTTGACCGTAACCGCTTTCAGGGGCACAAGGAGCATCGCCAGGCCGAGCAGCCCCCCTACGCTTCCGAGGGCAACGAACCGGAATACCCTCTTCTCAAGGAAGGGGGTGAGGATCTTTTCATAGAAGGCATGGAGCTTTCCCCCTTCTTCCTGCTCATGTCCGCGGCTCTTCACTCCCCTGAGCACCATGTAGCTCAGCCAGGGGCTGACGATGAAGGCGACGAGGAGTGAAAAGATCATTGCAGCGGAAGCGCCGACCGGAATCGGCCGCATGTACGGTCCCATGAGCCCGCTCACGAACGCCATGGGCAGGAGCGCGGCGATGACCGTGAAGGTTGCAAGGATCGTGGGATTCCCCACCTCATCCACGGCAAGCACTGCCCGGAAGGGATCGATCGCCCCGATCGTAAAATGGCGGTGGATGTTCTCGACCACGACGATTGCGTCGTCGACCAATATGCCGATGGAGAAGATGAGAGCAAAGAGCGTGACCCTGTTGAGGGTATATCCATAGAGATAATTCATGAGCAGCGCAAACGCTAAGGTGACCGGAACCGCCACAGCCACAACGACCGATTCCCGCCAGCCGAGTGCAAAGGCAATGAGAATGATAACCGAAAGAGTCGCAAGAAGCATGTGCTTCAGGAGTTCATCCGATTTCTCCTTCGCGGTATCGCCGTAGTTCCTCGTCACTGTTATCTCGATGCCGGAAGGGATGAGCTTTCCCTTGAGCGCCTCGACCGTGCCGATGGCGCGGTGCGCGAGGACCGTGGCATTGGTGCCCTTTTTTTTCGAAACTGTTACCGAGACCGCCTCAAAAATACCATGCTCCTTGGAATCCGTTTCCTTCCCGTGAGGGAATCCGGGGCCGAGCCCCATGAGCACATACTGGGACGGCTCCTCAGGGCCGTCGATGATGCGGGCAATGTTCTTCAGGTAGACCGGCCTTCTGTTGTACACTCCGACAACAACTTTCCCGACATCCTCGGCATCCCTGAGAAAGCTCCCGGTATCCACGAGCACTTCCCGGTTGCCCTTCTGGAAGCTCCCCGAAGAAAGACGGGAATTGGTCTGCTGCAACGCCGTCATGAGCTGTACGGGCGAGACGTTGTATGCGCGCATGGTTTCGGGATTGAGGAGCACTCGTACCTGCCGGTTCTGGCCTCCGACGATCATGGTCTCGGAAACATCGGGGTCCTTCTTCAGTTCCTCGCAGAGTTCGAAGGCAAGGCGCCTCATATCGTAGCCGGTGTACTCCGTGCTCCAGAGCGTGAAGGAGAGGATCGGCACATCATCGATCGACTTCGGTTTCACGAGGGGCTGCGATACTCCTTCGGGAATCCGGTCATAGTTGGACATGAGCTTGTTATGGAGCTTGACGAGGCTGGCCTCCATATTTTCGCCCACACGGAACCTGACGATGACGAGGCTCATTCCCGGCATGGACGACGAATAGACATACTCCACTCCCTGGATCTCCCAGAGCAGTTTTTCCATGGGGCGGGTGACCCGGTTCTCTACCTCCCTGGAGGAAGCACCGGGATACATCGCAAACACATTGATCATGGGAACCACGATCTGGGGTTCCTCTTCCCTCGGCGTTACGGCGACAGCAAAGAATCCGAGGACGAGCGATGCGATCACCACGAGAGGGGTCAGCTTCGACTTGATAAAGGCCTTTGCGATTTTCCCGGAGATCCCTATGCCCTTCATCAATTCCTCTTATTCAGAGAGAAT
>JBLNHB010000005.1:0-11462 GCA_050268805.1 bacterium
GAGACATCCCATCCCCACTGGGCGTCCTGGTCACCCGTTGATGAACTGAACTTTCATCTCCCCAGCTGCTTCGGCACTCTGATCTTCGAATAACGTGTCGTTATTATCGCCATACCGCTTAGAAATTTACCTGCATAGATACAAGAAATAATATTTGATTCATAAAAAGAAGTTACAGGTGTGACTGAAAACCGACGGTAAACGCTAGTGTCGTATCCCGCATTTCTTCATGGATTCTCCGTCCCGTGCTCTTCGCGGATAACCTTTTCAGCGGCCTCTCTGTCCGATGCCCGCACAAAGAGTTTTATTTCACCCATTTTGCCTACATTCACCGGGAAGGGGCCGACTTTTGACGACCTCATGACAACGGGAATTCCGCCGCTTTCGAGGAGATCTTTTACCATCTCTGCTTCGGTGGGGTCGCCTGTTATGAGAACCGGTGTCCATTCTTTATCCATAGATTCATCATACCAGAGAAAGGCCTCTCAAGAAGGGGGCAGGAACGGCAGGGGGCGGCTGATCTCGGTAAGCCGTCGATATTTTAAAGAAAAATGACAAATCTTCCGAAGATAAGAACAGTTATCGGTATTATCCGATACCGGAAAGGGGCGCTGATCAGTCATGGCAACGTGGGCGGGTCTGGAAATGTTGAATCACCGATTCATCATCATGGTGATGCCTATCGTGATGTTGTATGTGTCGTCTATTTTCGTGATGGCATTTTTTAAATTGTATCATTTCAGCAAAAAAGGTCATAGCATCCCCGTAAGCGGCCTGATGCTCCGTAGCCCCGGCGAATCCCTGCGGAAAACAGTTGAAGAGCATAATGGAAAGCTCATGGAATACCTCATCGTGCTTATTATCACTCCTGCTGTTCTCTGTTACCCGTTATTTCTGTTGCTTCAGCGGTTCATCAAAAATTATATGGTGATCGCACTACTCCTGTTCATAATTTTTATTTTTTTTATGATCATCGTATGGCGTCTGATCAACCGGAGAAACTCGTCCCGCCTCGCTCTTGACTGTGAAATGGCCGTCGGGCAGGAGCTGAATCAGCTCATGCTCGATGGCTATAGGGTATACCATGATTTCCCGGCAGAAGAGTTCAATATCGATCATGTCGTTGCTGGGCCTAAAGGTGTTTTTGCCGTTGAGACAAAAGGAAGGTCAAAACGCGATGCGAAGCGCGGTAGTGCCGGTGCAACCGTCATTTTTGACGGCCAAAAATTACATTTCCCTGGTTGGTCCGAAAGAGAACCGATTGAACAATCCAAAAGGCAGGCGGCCTGGCTTTCAGGATGGTTAAGCAGCGCGGTGGGAGAACCCGTTTCTGTGAAGCCGGTGCTCGCCCTTCCCGGTTGGTTTGTCGATCTGAGGAAACCGGGCGAGGTGCTTGTCTTCGATGGGAAGAATCCCCATCTGTTACTGAGATGGGGAAATGATCATCCTTTATCCGAATCCGCGATAAAAAGGATTGCCCATCAACTAGATCAGCGCTGTCGGAACATTGAGCCGGCCGCTTATTCGAAATGAGGCATTCCATTCCAAAGGCTCGGACGGGACGCGCTGAAGCATCGGCGGGGTAAGGGGTAAAAAAAAAGACCTGATATTCCGATATATGACAATGATGACGGGACGAAAACTCGCAGCACGAAATCTCATTGAGTACAGGGAATACCATGGTATTTGAAAAGGGTGAAGTGGGAAGGTCTTCACGGCAGCCTGCAAAGAAACATTATACCGCGAGAGTTTTTATTACGCTGACCAGCATTTCCGCGGTTGCTCTTCTAATCTATCTCATGCCGAATATGAAAGGGTTCGGCATTGCCGGTATGGTGGTAGCTGGCCTTGTCATGAAAATTATTATGAATACACCAAACAGAGAACTGGAAACCTATGAGAGACTCGAGAGAAGAGCGGCAAAAGGTGCAAAGGCGGAAGAAAAGATAGGAGACAGGTTAAGAGAACTCTCGAATGAGTATGCGGTATTTCATGATATTGAAAGTCCTTATGGAAATGTCGATCATCTCGTCATCGATAAACAGAACAACGTTTTTCTCGTGGAAACCAAATCTCATTCCGGTGAGGTCACCTATGACGGAAGCATGTTACTGATAAACAAGAAACCCGTCGAGAAGGACTTTATCGCGCAGATTTTTAAGAATACTTTTTGGATCCGGGCTGAAATAAAGAAGCAGGCTTCCCTGGATGTTTTTGTCAAGCCGGTCCTTGTTTTTACCAATGCCGTTGTAAAGATCCCGGGGACGGTTAAGAACATATCGATCATCAATAAAAAATACCTTATGAAAATCCTCGAAAGGCCGTCCCGAAAATCAAAATCAGGACAAATTGATTCCAGAAGACCACGTTTGTTTACGGTAGTAAACAGGCTTCAAAGAAAATCTTCTGAGGAATAGTCACTCGATGTGTCCAGCCAAAAGAGCTTTTTGGCCTATGATCCTTCCAAAGGGCGCTTCACAAAGTGCACTCTACTTCGAGAGGCCGATCTTCTTGCGGAGGGTGAGGCGGCTGATTCCGAGCAGACGCGCGGCTTCCGACTGGTTTTCCTTCGTGTAGGCAAGAACGTAATCGAAGACGATCTTATCCATATCCGAGAGGATCTTCTCGTAGATGTTCTTTTCCCCCCGTTCGAGAACCTGTTTCATCAATGGTATCAAGGCGGAAGAGAGGGTTTCAATGCCGGACTGAATTCTCGCGGCTGAGCGGTCCCCGAGCTCTTTCAGCTCATACGTGGTGAGATACTCTGTCTTGCAGAGGGCGATGGCAGACCGGATGATATTTTCGAGTTCTCTGATGTTCCCCGGCCAGTCATGGGAAAGCAGTCTCTCGAGGAATGCCTTGGTAATGCCCTTCACATTTTTCTGCGATGAATGGGCATGGCGGTAGAGAAGGCACTGGACGAGCGGCATGATATCCTTTTTTCGCTCCCGGAGAGGAGGCATATGAATCGTTGCGACCCGCAGCCGGTGGTACAGGTCCTCGCGGAATTTGCCTTCCCTGATCATGGCAGGTAAGTCTCGGTTGGTGGCTGAAATCACCCGCACATTGACCTGCACCTCCCGCGTGCTCCCGACAGGATAGAAAGTCTGAGTCTGTACAAAACGGAGCAACTTGCCCTGGAGAGCGAGGGGCAGCTCGCCGATCTCATCGAAGAAAACAGTCCCCTCATGCGCAGCCTTGAGCATTCCCTCCTTTGCGGAGAGCGCGCCGGTGAATGCCCCCTTCTCGTAGCCGAAGAGCTCTGTTTCCATGAGCGTCTCGGGAACAGCAGCACAGTTCACTACCACAAAGGGTTTTCCAAAACGCGAAGAAAGCTGGGCGATTGCCTCGGCAATCAGCTCCTTTCCTGTCCCGGTTTCCCCCGTAATGAGCACCGGCACTTCCACCTGAGCTATACGCGCGACCTTTTCGCAGAGGCTCATGATGATGGTCGACTGCCCGACAATGGCGCAGGTCGCGGCAGGGGCAATGGTATCTTTGGTGATCGATATCGGGTTGCCGAGTTCCTTTCTCAGGTCAACGAGTTCCAGCAAGAGGCGAGAGAGGGTACCGGCCTTGAAAGGTCTCCGCACAATCTCATAGGCGCCGGACGCCGCAGCTTCCATAACAGGGCCGGTCCTCTGCTCTCCAGTGACGGCGATCATGAAGTTCTTCTCCCCATAGGTCCTGATTGGAGCGGTCCCCACGGTATCGAGGTCGAAGAAAATGCAGTTGCCTTCTCCGGAGATGCGCTGTCCCTTCCCCGCTATCCCGAACCCTTTGGGTAACGCGGAGGCAAGTTCCCCCCTGAGATGAACATCTTCCGTTAGGAGATAGAGCTTTTCCATGGATATATATATTGTATACAGACTGTATAAAAATAAATCAACCTCACCCCGGATTGTCGGTGAACTATTCCCTCTTTATGCTTTTTTCGCCTGGCATCCAATTTGCTCATGAGTGCATCCAGTGACATTTACGGGAGGTACTTGCTATGGCAACAGTATCAGCGGATGAACTGAAAAGAGTCGGCATCATTGAGCAGCGGCAGAAGGACTATTTCATTCTCCGCCTCAGGACCGTGGGCGGGGATCTTGGTGCCGATGAACTCGGTGTGATCGCTCGGGTTTCCCAGAAATATGCGGACGGCAGGGTCCATCTCACCACGAGGCAGGGCGTGGAGGTCAATCATGTGCATATCGACAACCTCGAACAGGCACGCATGGAACTCGAAGAAAACGGGATAACCCTCGGCGCCTGCGGGCCGCGGGGAAGAGGGATTGTCGCCTGTCCCGGCAGCGCCGTGTGCTCGTCGGGGATTATTGAAACCAAAGAGCTGGCGGAAGACCTCGACTCCCTTTATTTCCGGAGGGAAGCGCCCCACAAATTCAAGATCGGGGTTTCGGGATGCCCGAACAATTGCTCGAAACCGGTCGAAAACGACATCGGGATCATGGGAGGAGTGCTCCCGGGCTGGGAAGAGGAACTCTGCGTCGGCTGTCAACTCTGTGTGAACATATGCCCGACCCAGGCGATAGAACTGAGGGAAGGGAAATACGAACTCGATATCGATACCTGCATCCTCTGCGGGCTCTGCATCAGGAACTGCACAGTGTCAGCATGGAGAGAAAAGAAGACCGGCTATACTCTATACCTCGGCGGGACCATGGGTAAAAGGCCCCGTCTCGGGACCAGGGCAAAGGTCCTGATCGAGACGAAAAAAGATCTCTATAGATATATACAGAGGGCTTTTGAGTTCTACCACAGGCATGGAAGGAAGAAAGAGCGGTTCGGCCATACCCTGGACCGTATCGGTGTGGAGAAGGCTCTCGAAGAGATTCTCGGCAGAGAGCGGAAAACCATAGACCTCAGGGGGATAGCCTGCCCCATGAATTATGTGAAGGCGAAACTCGCGATCGAATACATCGACAGCGGCGCGGCAATCGAGTTTTTCCTCGACGAGGGAGAGCCTCTCGTGAATGTGACGAGAAGTCTCAAGAACGAGGGGCATAAGGTGCTCAATGTTACCCCTGAGGATGTGTATTTCAGGGTTCTTGTTGAAAAAAATTGAAAAACCATTGTTGAAAAGGAGAGAGACCATGTTGAAAGAAAAGATCGTTCTGAAAGCGGCTGTCTTGGCGGTAGCATTCTTGATTGCGGTGCCTTTGGTACTGCATGCCGAGACAACGATTCTCAACGTTTCCTATGATCCGACCCGAGAGCTCTATCAGGAATTCAATGCTGCTTTTGCAAAATACTGGCAGGCGAAAACAGGAGAGAAGGTGACGATAAACCAGTCCCACGGGGGATCCGGCAAGCAGGCGAGGGCGGTCATTGACGGCCTCGAGGCTGACGTCCTCACTCTGGCCCTGGCATATGACATCGACGAGATCCATGAAAAGGCCGGATTGATTCCGAAGGACTGGCAGAAACGACTGCCCAATAACAGCGCTCCCTACGTCTCGACCATCGTCTTTCTCGTAAGGAAGGGGAATCCCAAGAACATAAAGGATTGGGACGACCTCGTGAAGCCGGGGATTTCAGTCATCACGCCGAATCCGAAGACGTCGGGCGGCGCACGCTGGAACTATCTCGCAGCCTGGGGCTATGCGCTGAAGAAATCCAAAGGAGATGAAAGTACGGCAAAAGATTTCGTGGGCCGCCTCTTCAGGAATGTGCCTGTGCTCGATTCCGGAGCGCGCGGCTCGACGAACACCTTTGTCCAGCGCGGGATCGGCGATGTCCTGATCACGTGGGAGAATGAGGCCATGCTCGCCCTCCACGAACTGGGTAAGGACAGGGTCGAAATCGTGATTCCGTCAATCAGCATACTTGCGGAGCCGCCGGTGGCCGTTGTCGACGCGGTGGTCGATAAACGTGGGACGCGGGCGGTTGCCCAGGCTTATCTCGAATACCTGTACTCGTCGGAAGGTCAGGAGCTCGCGGCAAAAAATCATTACCGCCCCCGCCATGCCAAGGCAGGCGGGCATGCCGCGCATTTCCCGAAAGTGAACCTCTTTACGGTCGATGAGGTATTCGGGGGCTGGCGCAAGGCCCAGGAGATTCATTTCAAGGACGGCGGCCTCTTTGACCGGATCTATCAGACGGGCAAATAGGAAAGGAGCGGACCATGAACATACTGATCATCTATAACGGGTCGCTGCCGTCCAAGATAGCCTTGCGAAGAGCGATGAGGAATGTCAGGGAACACGGCGGAAAGGTGATCGTCCTCGTGCTCCTCCAGGACAAATTGTTCATCGACTATGACGATGGGAGCAGGGCCGAGGTCATCGCAAGCGATGGACCCGCTCACTGGAAGGAAGAGATCAGGAGTTGCATCGGTATTGAGCTTGATTCCGTCTCAGTGAAGACCCTCATATCCGAGGGGAATCCAGAGGAAACGATCAACCGGTGCCTGGAGAACGAAGAGATCGATATCATTTTTTCGCCTCAATACTTCAACTCGGTCAAAGAGGGAATGATCTGTCCTTCTTTTGTGAGGCTCCATGAGATATGCACACCCTTCATACAGTCTCATGCCGGAGAACGGTACAGGCTTCAGGAAGGGAAAAACTGAAAGGGGATGAAGCAGCTGCGCCGGAGGGCGTGCTGTGACGATTCTTCCCTGAGGAGGCAACGAACATGAAATTGCTCAAAAGAATTGAAGACATATTTATGGCAGTATCCTTTGCAGAGGAGGGTGAGGCGAATACCGCACTGCTGATTCTTGAAGAACACCGGAAGACCGGGCGGCAAGGGAAAGAGAAGGAACTCCCTGCGCGGGAGACCATTGTACAACGGTTGAAACATGATATCTAAAAGATTCAAAAGGCATTCTGTGCTCCCGGGGTTTGGCCTGACCATGGGCTTCGCCATGCTCTATCTCAGCCTGGTTGTCCTGATACCACTCTCTACTATTTTTCTCTGGTCCGTTGATCAGGGCTGGAGCGGGTTCTGGGCTGCTGTCACCGCGCCGCGCGTTGTTGCGTCCTATAAGCTCAGCTTCGGAACCGCGTTGATTGCTGCGCTCATAAATGCGGTATTCGGACTCCTCACCGCATGGGTGCTCGTGCGTTATCGTTTTCACGGGAAAAAGGTCATCGATGGTCTCATCGACCTGCCCTTCGCCCTGCCGACAGCGGTCGCCGGCATCGTCCTTACCACCATCTATGCAGAGAACGGCTGGATCGGCGCCTATCTCAAGCCATTCGGGATAAAGGTTGCATTCACTCCGACAGGCATCGTTATCGCGCTCATCTTTATCGGGTTGCCTTTTGTGGTCAGAACGGTTCAGCCCGTGCTTCAGGGGCTGGAGCCGGAGATGGAGGAAGCCGCCGCAATTCTTGGCGCGAGCCGCTGGAAAACCTTCACGCGGGTACTCCTGCCGGGCCTCCTCCCCGCTGTCATTACCGGCTTTGCTCTCGCTTTTGCCCGGGGGATCGGGGAGTACGGCTCGGTTGTTTTTATCTCGGGAAACATGCCGATGCGCACGGAAATAGCGCCGCTCCTTATGGTGACCAAGCTAGAACAGTTTGATGTTCCGGGCGCGACCGCCATAGCAGCGGTTATGCTCTCTGCATCCTTTGTTTTTTTATTGATTATCAACCTTCTTCAGTGGTGGAGCACGGGCCGCCATTCAGCCGGATAAGAGAAGGGACACAATGTCGGGGAATGCAGTTTTTGAAATACGTCCGGAACGCTCAAAACAGGGCACGGCGATCACGGAGCCTGCAGCAGTCCGCTGTCCACTCGTTATCGTCACACTGATTTTCCTCGGACTTTTTCTCATCGTCCCCCTGTGCGCCCTGTTTGTCCAGGCACTCGACAAGGGGGTGAAGGCGTATTTTGATGCGATCAGCTCGGCCGAGACCGTGGCGGCGGTCCGTCTGTCTCTTTTGACTGCGGCGATCGTGCTGCCCCTGAATGTCCTGTTCGGGGTTTTTGCTGCATGGGCAATCTCAAAATTCGATTTCGCCGGGAAAAATATATTCACAACGCTGATCGATCTGCCGTTCGCAGTTTCTCCCGTCATAGCCGGATTGATCTTTGTTCTCCTCTTCGGATTGCACGGGTATTTCGGCCCCTGGCTGAGCGCCCACGACATCAGGATCATCTTTGCCGCACCCGGCATTGTTCTCGCGACTGCCTTCGTCACCTTCCCTTTTGTGGCGCGCGAACTGATTCCGCTCATGCAGGCGCAGGGGAAAGAGGAAGAAGAGGTCGCCCTGGCCCTCGGTGCATCAGGCTGGAAGACCTTTTTCCGCGTCACCCTGCCGAATATCAAATGGGGGCTCATGTACGGTGCGATTCTCTGCACTGCCCGCACCATGGGCGAATTTGGGGCGGTATCGGTTGTTTCGGGGCATATCCGCGGGAAGACCAACACGCTGCCGCTCCACGTGGAGATTCTCTATAACGAATATAATTTTTCAGCAGCCTTTGCCGTCGCCTCTGTGCTCGCTCTCTTGGCGCTCGTGACGCTCGCTGCAAAGAACGCGGTTGAATGGAAATACCGGGAGCAATTAACAGGCATCGGAAAGGCGGACCAGGGAGGATAGTGGCGTGAGCATCGATATCAGATTCATTACCAAGGCTTTTGGAGATTTCATCGCGCTCGATAACGTCAGCATCACCGTACCGACAGGCGAGCTGGTGGCATTGCTGGGCCCGTCAGGCTCGGGGAAAACAACCCTGTTGAGGATCATTGCAGGCCTCGATGCGGCTGACGACGGTGTGATTGTCTTTCACGGAGAGGACGCCACAGACCGGAGTGCCCGCGAGAGAGGAGTCGGATTTGTCTTTCAGCACTATGCGTTGTTTCGTCATATGACGGTCTTTGACAATGCGGCATTCGGGCTCACGGTGCTTCCAAGGAGAATCCGGCCCGCGAAGACGGTCATCCGGGAAAAGGTGATGGAGCTGCTCAGGCTCGTGCAGATCGAGTACCTGTCGGACCGTTACCCCTCACAGCTCTCGGGCGGACAGCGCCAGAGGGTTGCCCTGGCACGGGCCCTGGCAGTTGAACCGAAGGTATTGCTGCTGGATGAGCCGTTCGGCGCACTCGACGCAAAGGTCCGAAAAGATCTGCGCCGCTGGCTGAGGAGACTCCATGACGAACTCCAGATCACGAGCCTTTTTGTTACCCACGACCAGGAGGAGGCACTGGAGGTCGCCGACAGCGTGGTCGTCATGAACCAGGGAAGGGTCGAACAGGTCGGCACGCCGGAAGAGGTCTATGACAATCCGGGGAATGCCTTTGTCTATCACTTCCTCGGCAACGTGAATCTTTTTCATGGAAGAATCCATGGTGGCTGCGCACGGATCGGAGATATCGAAATCGAAGCGCCAGAATATGCAGGCGTGGACGATGCCCCGATGGTCGCTTATGTGAGACCGCATGATATCGAGGTTGTCAGGGTCCCCCGGAACGGGTCGGGAATCGAGGCCACTATCCGGCGCGTCTTCCCGGCAGGCCCGTCGGTGCGTCTGGAGCTCTGCCGCAGGGACACGGGAGAGCTCGTGGAAGTCGCCGTGACGAGGGAACGCTCGGAAGATCTGAAATTAAAAGAAGGCGAGAACATATTCATCGTCCCGAAGAACTTCCGGGTCTTTTGGGAGGATTATTCAATCTGAGGCGGTTAAATGCGAAGCTGGAAAAAAGATGCCGTTCGGACGCCAGAACATGGAATGACATACACGATGCGAATCAGTGCCACCCGGTGAACAAGGAGGAATCAGATGAAGATATTGGTTGTCTATGACGGGACTATTCAATCAAAGGACCTCCTGAGGTCCACGCTCAGAGGCGTGAAGAACAGTGGTGACAGGCTCACCGTGCTTCATGTTTTCAACAGCGCCGTATTCATCGACTATGACGCAGGTCCCAAGGCAGAGGAGATTGCACGCAGGGAGGCACTCGGGCGGATTGAGGAAGCGCGGGAGATTATACGGGAAGCCGGCATCGGGATAAAAGCTCGGCTTGTTGCTCGAGAAGGGATTCCCAAAGATGAAATAATCGGATATGTTGAGCAGGAAAGTGTGGATGTGCTCCTTTGTCCCCAGCGGTACCGGTCGGCAAGAAAGAGATTTGCTGAAATTCTGAGCGGCAAGGGCGGAGGGGAATTCGATGACCTGGAGGGATTAACCGCCTCGCCTATCGAAAGCTTCGGTGCAAACGATGCCAAAATACGAATATGATCTGCCGCAACTTCATCGCTATAGCGATGGAAAGGCTGACCATTGATGAAGATGAAACAATAAGGAACAAGTAACCGTTCTTGCGAATTGAGTGGTACAATACGTTCAAACAAGACAGAAATCGAGGAGGAGAAAAATGGCTAAGATTTATTCCGACATAACCAAAACGATCGGCCGCACGCCGCTGGTCAGGATCAAGCGGATAACCGGGGGGCTCAGGGCTGAGGTGGTCGCAAAGCTCGAGATGTTCAATCCCATGGGAAGCGTCAAGGACAGGATCGGGGTGGCAATGATCGAGGCTGCTGAGCGGGAGGGGCTCATCAATAGAGATACGGTAATTGTTGAGCCGACGAGCGGGAATACCGGCATCGCACTCGCTTTTGTCTGCTCGGTCAGGGGATACCGCCTCATTCTCACGATGCCCGACACGATGAGCATGGAGCGGCGCGCCCTCCTCAGGATCTTCGGCGCCGAGATCGTCCTCACCGAAGGCGCTAGGGGAATGAAGGGCGCTGTGGAGAAGGCAGAGGAGATTGCTAAGAGCCATCCGAAGAGCTTTATCCCCCAGCAGTTCAAGAACGCCGCCAACCCGGCGATCCATGCGAGGACCACTGCTGAAGAGATATGGCATGACACAGACGGAAAGGTGGACATTCTCGTGTCTGGTGTCGGGACCGGCGGGACGATTACCGGAGTTTCACAGGCTATCAAGAAGCGGAAACCGTCATTTCGGGCGATCGCTGTCGAGCCCAAGGATTCCCCGGTGCTTTCCGGAGGAAAACCAGGGCCGCACAAGATCCAGGGCATCGGTGCGGGGTTCGTCCCCGATGTGCTGCAGCGTGACCTGGTCGATGAAATCATCCAGGTCACGAACGAAGATGCCGGGAATATGGCAAAGAGGCTGGCCCATGAGGAAGGTATGCTTGTCGGTATATCATCCGGAGCCGCGATGTGGGCTGCGCTGGAAGTGGCAAAAAGACCGGAGAGCGCAGGGAAGCTCATTGTCGTCGTTCTCCCTGATACCGGAGAACGGTACCTTTCGACCTGGCTGTTTCAGGAATACATGAAATAAACTGCCGAGTTCCTGAAGGGAATGGCTGCCCAGCGCCTGAGCATAGGAGTATTCCTTTTCCGTAAGCCTGATACACCTTTTTTTCCCCCAGGAAGAATGCTATAATCTGCCGTGTGCCTGATATACGAGTGAGGAGGTAGGTGTATGGCTGGCTTCGGTTTTACTGAATTGTTGATTGTCCTCGGTATCGCCC
>JBLNHB010000006.1:0-6463 GCA_050268805.1 bacterium
AGGGGCGCCGTCGAAGATCTCGCTCACCGTACCCAGCCCTGCCTCGAGGAGATGATAGCGGACAGACTCGAGGAGAGCCTGTGCTGCCGATGCATCTCCATGCACCCTGTATTCAGCCAGAGCATAGTGCCCGAGAAGCCAGGCCCAGACCGGGCCTTGGTGGTATGATCCGTCCCTCTCCCAGACCCCGCCCTGGTAGTAAGGACGGTAATCCCTGTGAGAAGGGGCGAGGGACCTGAGGCCAAAAGAGCAGAATAAATGTTGTTTGCAGAGGGAAACGACGTCCCGCTGTGATTCGCTGTCCAGGGGGCTGTATGCGAGACTCACGGCAAAGATCTGATTGGGACGAATTGAATTGTCATCTCCTCCCGGACCGTCTATGACGTCATACAGGCCTCCCGTCTCTTTATCTTTGAATCTCCGGAAGGACTGTTCTATTTTCTGAGCTGTTTGCGCGTAACGCTCCCCTGATACGCCGAGGAGCCTTGCGAAGTCGGCCATGACCCGGTGAGCATGGTACCAGAGGGCATTGATCTCCACGGGCTTCCCGATGCGGGGCGTAACGACCCAGTCGCCCACTTTTGCGTCCATCCAGGTGATCTGCGCCCCAGGCTCTCCTGCGTAAAGGAGAGAGTCATCGGGATCCATGTGAATGTCATACCTCGTTCCTTTCCTGTACCATTCCATGATTTCCTGCAACACGGGGAATGCCTCTCTCAGCGCGGCCTGATCATCCGTAGTCTCAACGTATGACTTCCATGCTTCGATGTACCAGAGGGAGGCGTCAACAGTATTGTACTGGGGGGTCTCGCCGCCTTCAGGAAAGACATTGGGAAGCATCCCCTGATTCACGTAGCGGGCAAAGGTCATGAGGATGCGCCGGGCCGTTTCATGCCGCCCTGTGGCGAGGGTGAGACCCGGCAGGGAGATCATGGTATCCCTTCCCCAATCTCCGAACCAGGGATACCCGGCAATCACGGATTCCCCTTCGGGGAGGCCGGGAAGGGGGCGGGAAAAGATGAAACTGTCTGCTGCCAGAATGAGCTGTCTTATCCAGTCAGGCGATTTAACCATCTCGGGAACTCGCGTTCGGCTGAGATGAAGAACACCGGCGTCGTGTTCATGGAATCTGGTCATCGCATCTTCGATACCGGATGCCGTTTCTTCATTGAGGCTGAAGATGAGACCCGACCACGTTCCTGGTTTCAGATCGAGCCGCGCGTGACAGACACAGAAATGGTTGTCGCGGTCAGGGAGACCCCGCTCCCGCTCGATGGGAAGGTCGAAGTTCTCGATCCAGTAGGATTGCTCTTCGATCGAGCCGCCCTGCGCTTTAATAGAGAGCGTAAACCAGTTGGGATGCGCGATGCGCAGCAGGTCATGTTCTTTCATGACAACGGGTGCCGGTTCTCCCCGATGTGTTTGACCGTGATGGTCACGGCCATTGATGAGGACCCTCGCCTTCAGCCTGATTCCTTCTTTGCGTCCTACATGAGAAGGCTCCATGCGGTACGCGATATAGGCAGTGTTGGCTCTCTGCTCCAACCAGAGGCGCGCCTCGATGCGGATATCGCCGACGGCATAATGCCAGACAGGCATCCGCCCTTCGAGAAGGAAAGACTCTATATGAACATGACCCATGGGGTCGACGACCCCGCCGTGCCAGCGGTTCGTGAACAGGGGGACCTCCTGATCTCCATAGATGAGCGTTGCATCGGTCTTTGCCACCACGAGTGTGCGTCCGAGGGGGGGATGGAGAGGCGCTATGAGGAGCCCGTGATAGCGACGGGTCAGGCTCCCTGCAATCGTACCGGCAGCATACCCTCCTCTGCCGTTGGCAAGCCACCACTCCTTTGCTTCAGCCTGTTCAAGATAGCCGCAGGTCTCTCTGCCGAACTCTATCGTCATTGCAGTCCCACAGCCTCCTCAAATTCAAAATCGTTCTCGCAAAAGCCTTGCTACTTGATAACGCTCGCTCCGACAATGGCGATCTCCTCGTCTTCAGAAGGGGTCTCCCCGCTCACGCCAATAGCGCCGATAACCTTGCCTTCGATTACAAGGGGGATGCCCCCCTGCAGCGGCGTGGCGCCCGGCAGGCCCAGTGCGGCTACCCGCCCGGTCTTGATCTGCTCCTCGAACACCTTGCTCGGCCTCCTGAAGATAGCCGCTGTCCTCGCCTTGCCGATGCCTACCTCGACGCTCGCCACCTGCGTGTCATCCAGGCGCTCAAGGAGGATCAAATAGCCTCCGTCGTCGACGATGGCGATGACGACCCTTGCATTCCGCTTCTTAGCTTCTGCTTCAGCCGCAGCAGCGACCTTCCTGGCTGTGTCCAGGGAAAGGATCTTCTTCTCTGCCATCTGGGCCTGGGCTGATCCCATGATCAACGCAATCACGAGAGCCGCAATACCATATCTGATTGATTTCATGAATCCTCCTTTCTCCGTCCGATTGATATCCATCGGGGCGTTCCCGCTTACGGCGAAGACAGCTCGACAATGACCTTCATGTCGCCCGGTTTCCGATCGAAGGTCTCGCGGAAGCGATCGATGGGAACCCGGCGCGTGATGAGGCTGTTAATCCAGCCCGGCCAGCGCTCCTGGCCTGCTGAAAGATCCCTCACCCCCTGCTCGAAGTCGAGGCGGTTGGCATTGACAGAACCGAAGATGGTTCTGTTGCCGAGCACGAGTTCCAGGTTGAGGCATGCGGCGCAGATTTCCATGGGGCTTTCTCCGCCGGTGACCGAGGTGAGGCAGAGGATGCCGTTGAGGCCGATGATGCGCATGGCTCCGATCGCTACCTGAATCGCTCCTGTTGCTTCGAGGATGAAATCGAAGGGACCGTAGTTCTCCGGCAGCTCTCCGAGGTGGTTGACAATGTCACCCTTCTCATTCAACTTCGGCACGTACCGGGCACCGATGGCGGAGACGCGGTCGGAAATTTCCTTGTTGGGATCACGGGAGTAGACGATTGTGTCGAGACCTTTGAGGCGGACCACCATCGCTGCCATGAGACCGATGGGACCCGCACCGAGAATGAGCGCCTTCTTCGGCTGCCAGGCTTTCATCCGGGTCTGCGCAGCCCAGGCGTGGCGTATTCCTTTTTCCACAACCGTAAGCGGCTCAAGCATGACCCCTACCTCTTTGAGAGCAGAGGGCATTTTGATGAGATACTGAGGCGACTCAACGTAGTATTCTGAGAGGAAACCGTGCCGGCCCTTGATGCCCCGCTCGGTGTACTTGCCTGTGATGCACATGTCCTGCTCTCCTGCGCGGCAGTGGTGGCAATCATTGGGTCTCCGCACCATGGCTACGACGAAATCTCCGGGAGCGAAATCCTTAACATTTTTCCCCACCGATTCGACCCTGCCGAAGCTTTCGTGACCGATGATGAGGTGTTGATCGCCGGGGGGCGCTTCTCCATACTCTGCGCGGTCTATCTCGACATCGGTGCCGTCAATGCCCACCCGGAACACCTTCACAAGGACCTGGTCCGCCGTTGGGCTCGGCATGGGAGTGTCGATCAATCGGGCGCTCTGTTGAACGCCCGGTGTGACTGCGACTGCTTTCATAAGATACCTCCTTCAGGGTTGTGCGACTGAAGAAACGATACCGCATGGCAGGAGGGAACCCCGGGGTCCCTCCTGCGGACGAGGGTATCGATAGCCTAGTACCCGGCGAGGCCGGCGAGACCACCCGGCGTTCCCTCCAAGAAGGGAAGCGGCTCGAGCGAGCCATCCGCGCCAATTGCGAATACGGCGATTGAGTTGGTCGCATTGACTACCGCGTACAAGAAACGGCTGTTGAGCGATAAAGCCGCATCCGTTGGGTTGCCGCCAGTGAGCGCAGTCACGCCGTCGGCGTTCAGCAGCGACGCTGAACCATCTTGATCGATCGCGAACCCTGAGATATTGCCCGTGCCCGCGTTGGTTACATAGCCGTAGCGGCCGTTGTTCGTCACAACTGCCCAGCACGCAGCCCGCTGTCCTGTCATCACATTCGAGCTCACCAGCGTCAGCGCACCGTCGTCACCGACTCGATACGAGGAGGCCCCGCCGCCAGTCCCGGCTTCCGATACGAGCAGCGTATTCTGATTGTCAAGGGCAAAACCAAACGGCGTTGGTCCGGCAGAGGGATGGACGAACGGTCCCGTCAGCCTGCCGTCGCTCCCGACCGTGTACGTATCGATCAGGTTCGTTGCCTTCTCGGTCACGATCACGGTCTCCCCGGTTTTGTCGAAACTTACCTGAGCTGGTCCTGTCAAGTCGGCGCTCAATGGCCTCGTCGAATCGGGGAGGGGTGCCATTGTCCCATCATGCGCAACCGTAAAGCCGGTGATGTTGTTCGGGGCACCCGCATTCAACACGTAAAGCAGCCCGTGGCGGAAGGCGATGCTTATTGGCATCGAGCCACCCGACGAAACGGTATCGACCAGTTCGAGGACCTGGCCGCGGCGGATCCGGAACGATGAAATCGAGTCGCTGCCAGCATTGACCGCAAACAGCCATCGGTGGTTATCACTCACACTCACCGCACCCTGCGAGCCGAGCCCCGCGCCGGTCCCGATACCTCCGGTCTCGTACGAACCTGCGGGCGTGAGCGACCCGTCAGCGCTACGGGCGTAGACCAGCACGGCGTTTCCATCCGGCTGATTCGTCAATGTGTACACTGCACCGGGCTGATTTTCTTCTGCGAGAGCGAGAGAAATGTTGCCGGCCAATAGCGGCAACAACAAGACCAATGCGAACAGAAGGCGTAATCCCAGACGCCTGAATACCCCCACCAATTGTGTCGGTTGATTAGAGCCAAGACGGAATATCCGGCACAGGACAACAAGCAACGTGCGTTTTTCTGCATTGCTTTCAACACATTCGTAAAACATGTGAAATGCCTCCATTTTCAAATATTTTTTTGCCGAATACTGGAAAATACTGGCGAAAATTGTTCACCTCCCTTCAAGTATGGAGAATCTTTCATGGGAATCTATCCCTTTTGGTATCGAGCTTAATTCGATAGACAGCCGTGGATGCAGTAATGTAAAGGGTAGAACCGTCATTACCCCATGCGCAGTTCGAGGTAGCGACCCCGGTTTCAATGCTTCCGAGGAGCGTTCCGTCGGAAGCAAAAACATTGATCCCGCCCGGCCTGGCAGCGAAGAGGTTGCCATCACCGTCGACCTTCAGGCCGTCAGGCCCGCCGAAGTTCGGTTTCTTCCAGGGAGAAGCATCGTAGAATATGCGGCCATTGGTGATGGTCCCGTCCTTATTGACATCATAAGCGTGCCACGCAGGCCGGTCAGGGTCCACATCCGTAATGTAGAGCGTTCTTTCATCAGGAGAAAAAGCGATCCCGTTGGGAGCCTTCAGATCCTTGATGAGCAGAGTGAACTTTCCGTCACGGGTCAGGAGGTAGACGCCGCTGAAAGGGAGCTCCTTTTTCGGATCATCAAAGGCATTGGGGAGACCGAAGGGCGGGTCGGTGAAGTAGAGGTCGCCATTCGATTTGAAAACAAGATCATTCGGGCTGTTCAATCGCTTGCCCTCATACCGGTCTGCCAGGATCGTCTTAGAACCGTCCTTCTCGATCCGTGCGATTCTCCGGTCTCCATGTTGGCACAGTACGAGACGGCCCGCAGAGTCGAAGGTCAAGCCGTTTGAGCCAGGTTCTTTTCCGGCAAAGGGCTCGGACCCGGTATATCCGCTGGGCTTTAAGAGGAGGCTGACCCCTCTGCCCTCCTGCCACTTGAAGACAGAGTTATTGGGGATATCGGAAAAGAGAAGGTAACCTTCTGCGCGGTTCCAGACCGGTCCCTCAACCCAGGTGAAGCCGTCTGCGATCTTTTCGAGCTTTGCGCCTGCTGGGACGAGCCTGTCAAAGCGCGAATCGAGGCGGATGATCTTGACGGGAGATGAATTATTCTCCTTCTGTCCTGCATACGTAACAGGAAAGGATGGCGTCATCAGAAGAGCCAGGAACAGAACAACTATCTTTCTCATTGTCTTCCCCTTCCTTCTATGGACGGACCCCGGCCCCTGCAATATTCAGCTTCATCCAGTAGAGCCTGCTCCGGGCAGTCATGTAGAGAGTCTTGCCGTCTTCATCGCCCCAGGCCATGTTGTGGGGATGCATCGGCGCGATGATCGTCCCCAGGTGTTTTCCCGCAGGTGAAAGAATCCAGACTCCTCCTGGTCCCGAGACATACACGTTTCCCTGCTGATCGACCTTGACCCCGTCGATTGCGTCTTCACCCGGCGCCTTTGTCATGTCAAAGAAGACCATGCCTTTTGAAGGCGTGCAATTCGGGCTTACCTCATAGCGCATGACGATCTTTTTCTCCGGGTCCCAATTGCCCACGTAGAGGTACTTTTGGTCCGGGGAGAAGGCTATGCCATTGGGTCCCTTCAGATCCTTGCTCACCGGTATGAGCTTGCCCTTATAAAGACAGAAAACCCCGTTATAGGGGA
>JBLNHB010000007.1:0-4799 GCA_050268805.1 bacterium
TCCGGGGAAAGTTTCTTCAGTCCGTCGATCTCTCCTGCGTACATATCGCCCTTGACGAACTGGATAACGCAGACTTTCATCCCATGCCCTGCCGCTCTCACCGCCATGCCCAGTGCCGCAGTGGTCTTCCCTTTACCACTGCCGGTTATGACCAACACAATTCCCATGGTTTCCTTTGGTTCCGATGGCAAGCGTGACGGCTGATCCATGGCGTATTATATATTATTCGAGGGACATATATTGAAGAGGACACAATCACCGTGCATGGGTTTCTTTGCCTGACAGATCTTCCTTCCGTGCAGAATCAGCAGATGCGTGATGGTACCCCATTCGTTCCGGGGCGTTATGCTCATGAGGTCCTGTTCGATCTTTTCCGGGTCTTCATGGGCGGTGAGCCCGAGACGATTTGCGAGCCGTTTGACGTGAGTATCAACGGCGATCCCCTCATTGATGCCAAATACATTCCAGAGGATGATATTTGCAGTTTTTCGTGCGACACCGGGAAGGCTCGTCAGTTCCTCCATGGTCTTCGGGACCTCGGAATGAAACTTTTCAACGATCATTCGAGCTGTGCTGACGATGTGTTTCGCCTTGTTCCGGTAAAAGTTGATTGAGCCGATGTCCTTCTGGAACGTCTCGACCGGAACGGCTGCGTAATCCTTGACGGTCCGGTATCTCTTGAAGAGACGTTCGGTTACTTTGTTGACATGGGCATCCGTGGTCTGCGCAGAAAGGATCGTTGCGACGAGGAGTTCAAAGGGTGTTCGATAGTTCAGCGCTGTCCTCGGATGAGGGTATTCCTTATTGAGCCGTTTGATGATTTCCAGCAGTCTCTTTTTTTGATCCATGGTTCACTCCTCTTCGGCGGCCTATCCGGAAAATTCGATCAAGCGCTTGTTAATGTCGATGGCAGCAACGGCCCCTTCGCCCGCCGCTATAATTGCCTGATCATTGCCTTCGTTCAGCGGCCCGACGATATACAGCCCGCTCAGGGAAGACTCGAAGGCCCTGTTCGTTACATACTTGAAGTCCTCTCGGTCTTTCTTCAGATTCAGGTTCTTCAGGAACCGGTCATTGAGCTTGAACCCGAAATGGGACAAGGCCATTTCGCACTCAATGATCTCCCCGCTCTCCATCTCGACACCCGTCAAGTTGTCATCGCCGAGAAACCGGATAGGACGGCCATTGAGGAGCCGAATCCGCGCTTCATCGAGCTCTTGCCTAAACTCCGGGGGCACCTGGTAGAAATAGAGAATGACGGTGATGTCCGCGGTGAACATCTCCTTCATGGCGAGGGCGAGGGTGACAGTCTTGGGAGAGTTCCCGATGATGACCAGCTTCTTCCCCGTTGTCCTGTATCCGTCGCAGTCAACACAGGTAAAAACCGACAGGGCGAAAAACTTGTAGATATTTTCTATCTGGGGGATGTTTTCGGTGGCGCCCGATGAGACGATCACGAATCGTGATAAAAATTGTTTCTCCCCGCATGAGACTTCGAAGGTGTCTCCCTTATTGACCGTGGTAACCGTGTCGTGTTCTACACGGACATTGAAGCTTTTTGCCTGCTCGATGCCGAGGT
The DNA here is from genome assembly GCA_050268805.1 of bacterium. Classification (GTDB taxonomy): domain Bacteria; phylum Nitrospirota; class Thermodesulfovibrionia; order Thermodesulfovibrionales; family BMS3Bbin05; genus JBLNHB01. The sequence continues at coordinate 1,580 of JBLNHB010000007.1, forward strand.
CTATCATCTCATTGCCGGAAATCGATTTGTGGGTAAGAAAATTCTCGATATGCTTTGCGTGTCTCGTCCGGCCGCCGCTCCGGTCGATGAGCAAAACCCTCCGGTTGAACCGGCCAAGGTAGACGGCAGCCTGAAGACCTCCCGGACCGGCCCCTATGATGATGCAATCGTATGTCATTCTTCCCTGAGTGATTATATCAGATGGAGAAGAGGTCGGATGAAGGAGAGGCATTCTTATATTAGGAAAAATGTATATTCACAGAAGCATCAAAGAACCTTTTGTTGACAAGAGGTACGTCCTTAGACTATAGTTCAAAGATTCTTTTTTCTCTGGAGTTCACAAAGATTCATAATTCGTTCATGAAGGTTTCATAGTATGCCGGGTATACTCTTAACGGGAAAGGAGGTGATTCAATGAAGACTGTGAAGGTAATGGTTCTTTTGCTTATCGCCCTCGGCCTGGTCGTTTCCGCCGCCTTTGCGGGCGACATTGAGAAAGGGAAAGCTCTTTTCAATGATCCAAAGCTCGGAACAACAGGAAAATCCTGCGGCTCATGCCATGCCGATGGCGCGAAGCTCGAAAAAGCAGCAGGAAAGGACGACAAAGCGCTCGCTGAGACTGTGAACAAGTGCATTGCCGCGAATCTGAAGGGCAAGGCCCTCGATGTCAATTCCGCAGATATGCAGAACATCGTGGCCTACATGAAGACCCTGACCGCAAAGAAGGAAGCACCCAAGAAGAAAGTAATCCAGGGCTGTTAAGCACGAGGGAAGGGGAGACCTCTTCTCCCCTTCCGCACATCTTCATGCATGCCGGGATCTGTTCGTGCAGCACAACTCCTCACACCACAGAGCTGGTATAGGAAATCTCCCTCCGCATTCAGAGAAGAGGCATGCTTCGAGAAGGATCTCCTTCAGCAGGCTCTCGTGAAAGCTCGTGACAACGTATCGCTGGCCGCAAAACTGCTCAACATAAGCCGTGACACCTTGAGATACCGCATCAAAAAAGACGGTTTAAAATGAATACCGGGAACTGGAAGAACAACGCGGGATGTATCAGAGGAATTCGATTCCCAAGCGGTAATGGTCTGTCTCTTGCGCCGGTATGCCCCATCGGACAATGCCGTGTTTCTCCAGATCGTCCCAAAGGATCTGGATGATCCTGCCTGATTCAAAGAGACGGTTGGTATACATCCCCATCCCCGTGTCTGTAATGTCAATGACTTCGCCGCTGCACTCCATCGATTCCCTGTCCCGGGAGAGAACCGAGTACCTGCAGGGCCTGCGAATGAGTTCTCGCTGGTGTCTCCTTCTTTCACGAGGGACGGTATTGTCATTCAGGCCAGCCGGAGTATGGCCCCTGCCGAGGAGATTTTGGACGAGACTCTTGACCTGGACGATATTGAAAGGTTTCATCAGGAAACTGTCTGCTGCTTCGATTCCTTTCCTCAGGTGATCATCAACATAGCTTCCGGTCATGAGAACTGTCTTCATGTGCGGAAAGAGATCCCGGATTTCCTTCTGAAGATCGATACCGTTCATATCAGGGAGGCGGACATCGAGAAAGCAGAGGTCGGCAGAGGTCGACCGAAGTTCCCTGAGTGCCTCTTCTCCGGTCGGAACAGCCCTGACCTCAAGCCGCATGCCTTGTAGCGCTTTCAGGAGAGAATAGCGAATAAGGAGATCATCATCCACGACAAGTACTTTGGCCATCCGGTCCCCTCCTTTCCTCCCATTTTTTGAAACGCAACAGTTTAAAATATTCATGTGCAAGATAGCAACACGTGCCCCTAAAAAAATTCGACTATGGAAGTGACTCTTTCATCAACCACCGACGGCGGGATATGTCGACGGCAGGAACCTTCAGGGGAAAGAACTACGGATAGGCGTATCATTAGACATCATTGAGAACTCAAGCCTGAAATGACAGACCCTGCAGGTATATGTAACCCGGTGAAGCCAATGTGAAAATGCCACAGGTGTGACATTCTTTTCCTTAGCTACCCGTTCTATCAGGACGCTCCCATACCGTTCAGGAGATGGTAAAACAGGGAGTTGGAACATGCCTTCGGCGAAAGAAATCGCCGGAAGGATAACCATGTTCAATACAAGAAGGATAAAGTTTTTCATCGTTCTGACGGTTTACGGAAATGGAGCGGGCGACGGGATTCGAACCCGCGACCTTCAGCTTGGGAAGCTGACACTCTACCACTGAGTTACGCCCGCAGCAATAATTATAATCTACTATAAGGCAAGGCCTCTCATAAAAATCAATCGACATTGTTGATCCAAAAGGAGGGACGAAATAAAGGGGGACAGGGTGTCCCTCTTTATGGATTCACTAACATGACCCTTTGCATTTGCAGGTCATTGCCGCTTTTTTTGATACCTTCTTGATGACCATCGTTCTTTTCCCCCTTTCTCAGGGATTGTCCGGTTTCATACAGAAAACTCTAACAAAATAAGTTTACCACAATCCCCACTAAATTCATAATGAAAAGCCGGAACATTTTATTTATAATACTTGCAGAAAGCATCGGAGGAGAGGGAATCGTGAAGACGCTGAGAGTTGCACTTGCCCAAATAAATACGACTGTCGGCGATATCAACGGCAATGTCGATAAGATCATCCACTATCTCCGCCGGGCAGAAGAGGCGTCATCCGATATCGTTGTCTTTCCTGAACTCGCCGTCACCGGGTATCCGCCCGAAGACCTGCTCCTGAAACCCCAATTCGTTCGGGACAACCTGAAGGGGAGAGAGCGAATTCAGAAATTGGTCGGTGATATCGTTGCTGTTGTGGGCTTTGTGGATGTGAATAAGCACATTTATAATGCCGCTGCGGTCATGCACCATGGCAGGCTTGTTGATGCATATCATAAGATGTACCTCCCGAATTACGGAGTCTTCGATGAATTCAGGTATTTTCAGGCAGGAAAGCGGTATCCCGTCTACCGGATCGGCAATGTGCATGTTGGGGTCAGTATCTGTGAGGACATCTGGTATCCCGACGGACCGTACCATTTCCAGGCCCTGGGCGGTGCAGAGATCATTATCAATATCAATGCTTCTCCCTACTCAATCAGGAAATCTGATGTACGGGAGAAGATGCTGTCAACGAGGGCTTCCGACAACAGAGTCGTCATTGCCTATCTGAACGCGGTGGGGGGTCAGGACGAGCTCGTTTTCGACGGTCACAGCCTCATTTTCGACCAGGACG
>JBLNHB010000008.1:0-3794 GCA_050268805.1 bacterium
TTCGATATCCTGATCGCATTAAGGATCGGCACACCGCTCTTGAGCAGGGTCCCGATGGTTCTCGAGAACCGGGCGATCGCGAGGTTCATGTGCAGTTTGCTGACAATGGGTATCTTGAGCTTCAGGCCGTCGAAAAATATCTGCCCCTCCTTGGTGCGGGCGTAGGACCTGAGGCCGACCACCGACCCGACAATGGCGATCAGGAGAATCCACCAGTAGGAGATGAAGATCCTGCTCGTTTGGAGGAGGATCTGCGTCGGGAGCGGGAGCGACTGGCCCATGTCCTCGAAGATGGCGGCGAATTTCGGTATGACATAGAGCATGAGGACCGCAATGGTGAGCCCGCCAATAATGGTGAGGAGGATGGGGTAGATGAGGGAGGAGAGCAGCTCGGCCTTGAAGGTCGTCGTCGTTTCGAGGAACGAGACGATGCGGGTGAGGACCGGCTCAAGGATCCCGCCTTCTTCGCCCGCCTTGATCATGTTCACATAGAGATTGGGAAAGACCTTGTGCCGGGACATCGCCTTGGAAAGGGACTGCCCTTTCTGGATGTCCGCATAAACTTCCCGGAGGATCTTCTTGAGCGCCGGCTTTTCGGAATGCTCGGCGAGAATAAAGAGGGCGCGATCAAGGGGCATGCCCGATGAGAGGAGGCTCTGGAGCTCATGGGTGAAGATGAGGAGATCGTTCGTCGTGACCTTCTCAAAGGGGTTCCATGACGAGCGTTTCCGGGGCGTGATCCGGATCGGGATGAGATCGTCGGCCCTGATCAGGTTCCGCACCGCCTCCGCGTTTGCGGCCTCCACCTCTTTCCTGACCTTCTGGCCTCTCCGGTCCACAGCCTCTAAATAAAAAGTCGGCATGAAGCTATGTTATCATATCCGTGAAAAGCGCTTCAATTTCTTCGAGTGAACAGGGTTTACCAAATCTTTTTCAAGATGCTACAATTCGGGGTGATTTCCGGAGTAACTGTGCGGGGGGGGCGGAGAGGATTCCGGGAATTTCCGGCATCCAGGAGGAGAGATGGAAAAAATACGACGGGCGGTCATCAGTGTTTCAGACAAAACCGGTCTGGCGGAGTTCGCCGGAGCATTGTCCGCAATGGGGGTTGAGATCCTCTCGACCGGAGGAACCGCGAGAGCACTGCGCCAGGCCGGGGTCACAGTCAAGGATGTATCGGAGCACACCGGGTTTCCGGAGATGCTCGACGGAAGGGTGAAGACCCTCCATCCCAAGATTCATGGAGGGTTGCTCGCCCGGAGGGACAATCCCAAGCACATGGCTGATATCAAGAAGCAGGGAATCGAGCCCATCGACCTGATCGTCGTCAACCTCTATCCCTTCGAGGCGACGGTGGCAAAGCCCGGCGTCACGCTCGATGAAGCGATTGAGAACATCGATATCGGCGGCCCCGCGATGCTGCGGTCCGCGGCAAAAAATTTTGCGAGCGTCGCCGTCGTCGTCGACCCGGCCGATTACGGGAAGGTGCTCGAAGAACTGAAATCGCTCACAGGATCGATCAGCTATGCAACGCGGTTTGAGCTCGCCCGGAAAGTATTTCGCCATACCTCGAACTATGATGCGGCAATTTTTCACTATCTCTCGAAAGCGCAACCGGTCAGGTAACTATGGAAAGCCTCAAGATCATATTCGACCACTACAATTTCACCGCCGATGACGTGGAGCGGCTCAAAGCGGTCCTCCCGATCTTCGAAGACCATGTGGATGACTGCGTCAAGTACCTCCATAACCGGATCAGGATGCTCGGGAACAAGGAGATGTCGGATTCGCTCATGCGGCATCCCCTTCTCGTTCAATACCATCGGGAGTGGCTCCTCGACCTCTTCCGGGGCGTGTATGACAAGAACTATTACACCCACCTGAAACGGGTCGGCAAGGTCCACATGCAGGAGGACATCCAGCCCCACTATGTGAGCGTCTCGATGAACTTCGTCCGCGCCTATCTCATGGATCTCCTTTCGGAAAAGATCGAAGACCGGCAGCAGCGGACGCTCTTCAAGGAATCGATCAACAAGATCATCGACATCAATCTCGATATCGTCACCAATTCCTATCTCGAAGAGGAGATACAGACCCTGTCGGCGGGCTATAAGGTCAAGACCGCCCTCGTCACCTTTGCCGAGCGGTTCTCGGGCGCCATGAACCTCGTCCTCGTGATCGCCCTGATGATCATAACCCTCGGCGTTGTCGGGCTTTTCATTCATGATCTCATGGGTCTCTTAAGCCATGCAGGGGAAGAAATGGGGAGCGGCATCGGTCTCAGTATTGTCACCATTCTCGGTTCGGTCCTGATCCTCTGGATCATGATCGAGCTCATGAACACCGAAATCGACCATCTCAAAGGCGGAAAGTTCAACATCAGCGTCTTCATCGGCGTGGCGCTGGTGACCTTCATCCGGGACCTCATGATCGTGACGCTCAAGCACGAAGAGACCAAGGTGGGTTATTACCTCATCGGCGTTATCCTGGTGCTCGGGGTTGTCTACTGGCTCGTGGTGAAAACAGAGAGAAGGAGTTAACGCCGCATGAAGGTGCTCGTGATCGGGAGCGGCGGCAGGGAGCACGCCCTTGTCTGGAAGCTCAGCCAGAGCCGCCATGTCGACAAGATCTACTGCTGCCCCGGGAACGCAGGGATCGCCGAGATCGCCGAGTGCATCGACATCGATCCGGACGATTTCGAGGCGCTCGTCAATTTTGTCCGGTACGAATGGATCGACATGACGATCGTCGGCCCCGAGGCTCCTCTCTCCCGGGGCATCGTCGATGCCTTCGAGAAGGAAGGCAGGAAAGTCCTCGGTCCGACGCGGGCCGCCGCGCAGCTCGAGTCGAGCAAGGTCTTCGCCAAGGAGTTCATGCGTCGTTACCATATCCCGACCGCAGATTACCGGGTCTTCAATTCCTATAACCAGGCTGAAGACCATATCCGGCTCAAGGGCGCGCCCGTGGTCGTCAAGGCGGAAGGGCTCGCCGCGGGAAAGGGGGTGATCGTTGCCGAGACGGTCGAAGAGGCGGTTGACGGCATCAGGCTTATCATGAAGGAGCGGGCATTCGGCGATGCGGGCAACCGCATTGTCATTGAAGAGTGCCTGCGGGGAGAAGAGGCATCCTACATGGCATTCACCGACGGCAGCACCATCCTCCCCATGGTGAGCTCCCAGGATCACAAGCGGGTGTTTGACGGCGACCGGGGGCCGAACACCGGCGGCATGGGCGCCTACAGTCCCGCTCCGGTTGTCACTCCCGAAATCGAGGACATGATCCTCCGGAAGATCATGCGCCCCACCATCAACGGGATGAAAAAAGAAGGCATTCTCTTCCGGGGTATCCTCTATGCGGGTATCATGGTCGATAAGGGGAAACCGTATGTGCTCGAGTTCAACTGCAGGTTCGGCGACCCCGAGACCCAGCCGGTCCTCATGCGGATGGATTCGGACCTCATGGATGTGGCCTTCGGCATAACCGACGGCAAGCTCCACGACATTGTCCCAAAGTGGAAAAAGGACGCCGCGGTCTGCGTTGTGCTCTCATCCGGGGGATACCCGGGGGCCTACGAAAAGGGGAAGGTCATCAGGGGGTTCGAGAGATTCAGGAACATAGAGAATGTTAAGGTGTTTCATGCAGGGACAGCCTTCAATGGCGATCAGGTCGTGACAACGGGAGGACGCGTTCACGGCGTCACCGCGACCGGTGCGACCCTTAAGGACGCGAAGCAGCGCGCCTATGAGGCGATCAAGAACATCCATTTTGAGGGAATGCATTTTAGGACCGATATC
>JBLNHB010000009.1:0-2562 GCA_050268805.1 bacterium
TGCTGCCCGCAGGTGGTCGGGATGCAGAAAGGAACCGGCACGCTCGCCCAGACAAGGATCTTGCGGATAAATCCCGCGATGAATATAAAAACGGCAACATAGGGGATGACGACCCCGAACAGGTACTGCATCCCCGCGCTCTTCACCCCTGCATACGCCAGCAGGATGAGGACCGCGACTGCAACAAAGGAGAATAGGGTTTTCATCGAGTCACCTCTCTTTGTGTATGATTATCTAAACTTCATCCCCGAGATTCCGCGCTACTCCGGTTTGTCGCCGGTGATGATCTTCGCCCTCTGGAGCAGCCTGAACGTCATATTGCGCGACTCGGTTGCTTTCAAATCATATATTTTCTCGCGGCACTGCATATAGATGTCAAAGGCAAGAAGGACCAGAGCATCGATCCGGGAATCGAGGGCTCTAAGCTCATCGGAGCATGAACCGGCAATCTCCCCGATCACTTCCCGGACAATCTCCTTGAGGCGGAAGAGGAATCCCAGTGCCTGCGCCGGGGTGAGCCCCTGCACCGCGGTTACCCTGACAATACTGTCGAGGGCCGGGGTTATCGTCTCGAATGCGCTGCTCCGGATGAGGCCATCAAGAATGGTTTCGAGCCCCTGTGACAGCGAGTATCCGACAGGATTGGTGAAACGGTTACGGTGATTCTTCAGGAATCCGGCCGTATCAGAGGGATAGCTTTCGAGTGCGACAGCAATCCATCGTTTCACTATGATGGATCGCTTCTCTGACAGAAGAGTGATCAAATCCATACCGGTGTGAGCAGCTCCTTCACGTGTCGGAATCGGGCATCTTTGGCAGAACGTTGTTTACTCTCTAATGATTGCCGTACGGTGGGAACATCCTTCGCCTCTTCTCCCCTTACTGAGTACTGCGAAGATTCTCCACGCCCCCCTGATGCCTGCCAAGCAGGGGGCACAGAGCCTGCGCTCACTGCCCCCTGCTGCGGCGTCTTTTTATACGCAACCGGTTGGCTTGGGAAGTCCGGCATATCGGCACGCCTGTTTCGCGGGACCATCCGGAAAGAGCTGATAGAGATACTTGGTGTTGCCCTTGTCGGGCCCCATGACCTTGGCAATCTCTTTGACGAGGATCTTGATCATGGGAGCTATCTGGTACTGCTGGTAATAGTTCCTCAGGAAGTTGATCACTTCCCAATGCGCGTCAGTGAGCTCCATTCCATCCTGCCCTGCGAGCTGCTTTGCAAGGTCTGCATCCCATTCATCAAGATTGGTGAGGTAACCGTCCTCATCAACCTCGATCTGCTTGCCCTTAAAATCAATTGTAGGCATCGAACTACCTCCTTCTGTTGTATTAAAGATATGGTGCCAGGGAAAACTCCCGCGTCCGAAATAAAAACAACCGCTCTATCCTCTTGAATAGAATATTACCAACGTCGGGGGTTATAAACAGTAATATACTATACCAAACAGGGTCAAATTAAAAATATTTATCAGCTAATCATGGTTGCTTATTATTTCGTTTTTATACTTTTTTTAACTTAATAAATAGGACCTTTTCGGAGAAATCAAACCGATGCTCCCTCTTCATGACCGGAACGGTATGGCTCTTCGAGATGTAACCGAAAACAGCTTCATCGTAATCCTCGCCGGGTGTGAGCTTCATCGCCCTGTCCCAATCACCGCCTGCAGCCAATACCAGGGTATCCATATAGATCTCGCCGAGGTTCTTTCCTGTCTCATCGCAGGCATAGACAGCCCCGCACTGGCAGTGCCCGCCGAGGATTTCACTCAGTTCGGTCTTAATGATTCCAGGCCGTTCAAAGGGGGTGCCGCAGAACGGACATTTGGGAATGGTTAAGGATTCCTTGTCCTCTCTCGGCTTGTTGCCGTATCTCCGCTTCTTCTCCACACAGCCCCCGAAATAATTCTTTTGTTTATTATGATAACAAAACAATTATACTGTTCTGTTGGGCGGCAATTCAAACACACGCATCCATCCCCTCACCCGTCTCTTCTTTGTCAAACATCCGCAGCGATTGTTCCGATGCTCGTTACAACAAAATCATCATCGCTAAAAACTTTCACTTCCGTCGTTGAAGGGACCAGTTGTTGAACATGTGTTTCCGCACCCTCGATACGAGCTTTCTTGATCGCTATGAGCGCATATGCCTGGACGAGGGGATTTCTGTCAGAGAGGGATGCGATGACCAAGTCCCGCTGGGGTTGAACTTGTTCAGGAGTTACCTCGGCGATTCTGGAGAGAGCATAGAGCACGCCTGCCCGGAAGTTTTCCTCTTCATGGAATGAGGCGATGATCGGCGTGATGTCGGCAAACCTCTTGGGGTCTGCGCTCACAATTTCGCCGAGCATCTCCGGTGCGGACCAGCCGATGCACCCCGACTCCTCCCTGATGGACCAGAGGAGCCTCCTGATTGTCTCACGGACAAAGTCGTACTCGGCATCGACAATCGCCTTCACCGCGGCCCCGATCGCCTTGATCGCCCGCCAGCTCTCGACTGCTTCCTTGTCATAGGATGAGCCGATGAGGACATTGAGCGTTCTTCTGTCCTCTTGTGCGAGG
>JBLNHB010000010.1:0-5328 GCA_050268805.1 bacterium
AATAAAGACCGGATCGTCCAGGACAGGAAGGGGAATTTCGACCGGCAGCGGGCAAAGGAAATCATCAAAAAGCAGGAGGAGCTCTCGGCCGCAACAGGGATCCCGGGAATGGTTGCGATGGTCGCAAATACACCTGAAGAGGCAAAGATATACATCGATTTTTATCTCGAGACCACGCGCATGCCTTTCGGGATCGATATGTGGGTCGCCGAACAGCGAGCTAAGGCAACAGAGTATATCGCCCGGCTCGGGGTCCAGGATAAATTCCTGTACAACAGCATCACTCCCTGGGACAAGGACATCAAGGGCCAGGTGCAGAGGCTCAAGGACCTCGGGATCAAACATGTTGTCATTCAGGCATTCGATGACCAGGACCAGAGCCCGGCAGGGAGGGTCAGTTCCCTCGAATCGATCATGGCACAGGGCGCCGACGCGTTCCCGACGGTCATCGTCGACACCTCGGTCATGAATATGCCTTCGACCTCCTTCTCCCTTGTCGCCAACAGGCTCATCAAGGAAAAGCACGGCCTGCCCTGCGGCGGCGCTTACTCGAACGGGACCCATATGTGGAAGGAGATTAAGGAGAAATGGGGTATCGAGGGATTCAAGGCAATGGATGCGGTCGTGCAGGGTATGTCATCGGCGCTCTGGTCCGACTTCAATTTCTGCGGACCGGCAGTCACTGCTCCGAGGGTGTTCCCTGCGGTCGCAAGCGCCCATATGCTCCTCTCGACGTTTGTTTACGACGAGACCGGGACCATATCCGATAACCCGGACCTTCCCCTCCGGAAATACTTCAGCGATTTCATTGCAAAACTCCAGGCAGGCGGGGCACGGAAAAAAGAGAAAAAATAATGAAAAAGGAGAACAGACGTTCATGAATTCTCGCGAGCGGGTACTGAAACTCTTCAAGAAAGAAAAGATCGACCGCGTCCCCTGCTTCAGCGGCATGGGGAACATCACCGAAACAGGGATCAACAAGCTCGGGTACCGGTTTGCCGGAATTCATCTCGACGCAAAACAGATGGCGGATACGGCGGCCTCGACCTATAAGCTCTTCGGATACGAGTGCGGTGTAGTCCCGGTCGATCTCTGCGTCGAGGCGGAAGCCCTTGGCTGCGTGATCAACGTCTATCCCCATGCCGACGGAATCCTCTATCCCACGATCAAGGAGAAGCTGGTCCACAAGGAGGAGGAGATGGATATCGCGATTCCCTCCAATCTCGCAACGAGGGGGCGGGTACCCCTTGTGAAAGAGGCGATCAGGCTGCTCAAGGCCGATATCGGAGAGGATGTTGCTGTCGGCTCCTATGTTCTCGGTCCCTTCACCCTCGCGGGCCAGATCATGGAGCTCAACGACCTCCTGAAGCTCTCCTTCAAGAAAGCGGACAGGGTGGCGAAACTCCTCGATGTAATGGCAGACGCCCTTATTCTTGTCGCGCGGGAGTATGTGCAGGCGGGCGCCGATTACATCACCGTCCGGGAGATGGGCGCTACGAGCGACGTGCTGAGCCCCCGGGTGTTCAAGAACCTCATTCTCCCGCCCCTCCAGAAGGTGATTCGATCGATATCGACGCATTCGGTGCTTCACATCTGCGGCAAGACGAACGACATCGTGACCTTCATGGTCGAGGCAGGCCCGACCGCGATCAGTGTCGAGCAGAAGAATGATGTTGCCGAGACGCGAAAGAAGCTCGGCCGGGATGCCCTCATCTTCGGCAATTTCGATCCGTATAACGTGCTCGTGACCGGCACCGAAGAGCTTGTCCGTTCGACGATGCGGAAGTGCATCGACGACGGCGTGAGCGCGGTATGGCCCGGCTGTGACATATGGCCCACGGTCCCGCCGCAGAACATAACGGCGATGATGGATGAAATACAATCCTATGGAGGTAAACAGTAATGGCCGATGAAACGAGAAAAAAGGAGATCCTCGAAAAACTGAGGAACGGCGTCATCCAGTACGATGAGGACGCCTGCAGGGAGGGGGCGAATGAGGCCCTTGCGGAAGGCATCGATGCCAATGAGGCGATCTTCGATGGTCTCGTCTCCGGGATGGAAGAGGTGGGAAGGCTCTTCGAGGCCCAGGAGTATTTCGTCCCCGAGATCCTCATGTGCGCCGACGCTCTCTATGCCGGCCTCGACATCCTCAAGCCCCACTGCAAGCAGATGGACCTCGGGGTCAAGGGTTCCGTTGTCATCGGGACCGTCGAGGGCGACGTCCATGATATCGGCAAGAACCTCGTTAAGATGATGTTTGACGTTGCGGGATTTACCGTGTACGACCTTGGGAGGGATGTGCCGCTCGACAAGTTCGTCGAAGAGCAGCTCAAGACCGATTCCGAGCTCGTCTGCCTCTCCGCCATGATGACGACATCCATGGTCGGCATGCCGAAGGTCATCGAGAAGATCAAGGCGAAGAACCCGAACTGCATGATCATGATCGGCGGGGCCCCCACATCGAAGGAGCTTGCCGACAAGTGGGGCGCTGACGGCTACGCCGAGGACGCCAGCAATGCGCTCAAGGAAGCGATCAAGATGGTCGCCTTCCTCAAGAAGCTGCGGGACGAAAAGCTCAAGAAATAGCTCGTGAGATCAGAGTCACTCAAGCAATATTTGCACCGGGAAGGAGCGACACTCGTCGGAATCGGCGATGTGACTGCCGCGCTCACACCCGAAATCATGCACCTGAACCGGGGGATTGCGATCGCCGTGAACCGGAGCCTCACGAGGGACACAATCAGGCTTCTCATGGGCCTGCAGCGCCTCGTGGAGAAATGGCTGAAGGCGAAGGGCTACCGTGCCCTCTCCGTCCCGCCCGACTCGGACCGGAGAAAGGGCACCTTCATCTCGAAGCTCTACACACTCTTCTGCCACAAGACCGCTGCGACCTGTTCAGGCTTGGGCTGGGTGGGGAAAAACGGCCTCATCATCAACCGCCAATATGGTTCAAAGCTTACCTGGGCAACGGTTCTCACCGATGCGCCGATCGAGCCTGATGAGCCGATCTCGGAATCGGAATGCGGCGAATGCGAGCTCTGTGTGCAGCACTGTCCTTCGGGCGCCCTCAAAGGAGACCACTGGTCCCTCGGGGAGCCCCTCAAGGAGATCGTCGCCTATGAAAAATGCAATGCCCTCAAGAACCAGAGACACCGTCTTGAGGGAAAACCAAACTGCGGCTTCTGCGTGACCGTCTGCCCCTATTCGCGGAGCGGCAGCAAAAAAATCGGAAGAAAATGAATCCACCATTTCACGTTGAGACGAAGGATATTTCCACTACGGATATTCCCAAGGAGGATACATTCATGAGCCGTACGTTCAAGGTGATTTTCCAACCCGCAGGGAGGCGGGGAGAGATAGAGGAGGGCACGACCATTCTCAAGGCCGCGCAGCGTCTCGGCGTTGACCTCGAGGCCCTGTGCGGGGACAAGAAGGTCTGCGGCAAGTGCAAGGTCAGGATCGAGGAAGGGTATTTTGAGAAGGACAACATCGAGTCCGGCATGTTGCACGTCACTCCCGTTGAACCGACCAAAGACGAGCTTAAGCATATCAAACCCGAGGACGGCCCGAACATCAGACTCGCCTGCTCCTGTGAGATCCATGGCGACCTCAAGATCTTTGTTCCCGAGCGTTCCCGGGCAGGGAAACAGGTCGTCCGGAAGGCGGCGAGGGAGCTCGCGATCAGCCTCGATCCTGCGGTCAAGAAATATCCCATAAGCCTTCAGGCGCCGACCCTCCACGATATGACCACCGGCGACTATGAGCGGGTTGTCAAGGCCATGGAGGATGATTACGGCCTCAAGGATCTCACCTTTGATTACCGCGTCCTCCTCCAGCTCCAGGATGCTCTCCGGGCCGGCGACTGGACCATCACGGTCACCGTCTGGATGGACAGGGAGATCATACGGGTGCAGCCGGGCCATGTGGATGTCTGCTACGGCCTCGCCGTCGACATCGGCACGACGACCTGTGTCGGCTACCTCTGCGACCTGAGCACCGGCAGGGTGATCAATACCGAATCCATGATGAACCCCCAGGTCCCCTACGGCGAGGACGTCATGTCGAGGATCACCTATGCCATGACCAACCCTGAGGGTCTCAAGACGATGCAGGACGCGATCATCACCGGGTTGAACGAGATCATCGAAAAGGTCGTGAGTGAGATCAAGAATGACGGACCGAATCCCGGCCATGCCATCGATGACCTTACCATCGTCTTTAATACCGCGATGCATCATATCTTTCTCGGCCTCAACCCGATCTATATCGGCCGCTCACCCTTCATACCCGCAGTGCAGCGGTCGATGGACATCAAGGCGCGCGATCTCGGATTGAAGATCAACCCGGGCTCCTTCATTCACGTCCTCCCGATCGAAGCAGGATTTGTGGGGGCCGACAACGTGGGTGTTCTCATCGCCCAGGAGCAATACAACCAGGACGAGATGGTGCTCGTCATCGACATCGGCACGAACGGCGAACTTCTCCTCGGGAACCGGAACAGGGTCTGTTCCACCTCCTGCGCGACCGGGCCTGCCTTCGAGGGAGCTCAGATTAAGTTCGGCATGCGGGCAGCACCCGGCGCCGTCGAAAAGGTGAAAATCGACCCGGTCACCAAGAACCCCCGATACAAGGTCATCGGCAAGGCCGACTGGCATACCCATATCGAAGGAAAAATTAATGCCAAGGGCATCTGCGGTTCTGGTATTATTGATGTGATCGCCGAAATGTTCACGGCGGGCATCATCGACAAGACCGGGAAGTTCGTCATGGATTGCGGCACGACCCGGGTGAGAAAGGATGTCGCAGGGAAACCGGAGTATGTCCTTGCCTGGGCTGATGAGACCTCGATCAACCAGGACATTACCGTGACCCAGGGTGATGTTCGGGCGCTCCAGCTTGCCAAGGGCGCACTCTATACCGGGGCCAAACTGATGATGCAGAAGATGGGCGTCACCAAGCTCGACCGCGTCGAGCTCGCGGGCGCATTCGGCAGCCACATCGACCGGGAATCATCCCTGACTCTTGGCATGTTCCCCGATGTGCCCATCGAGAAGGTCGTGGTGGTCGGCAATGCCGCCGGTGACGGAGCGCGGATGGCCCTTCTGAATAGAGGCAAGAGGAAGGAGGCCGATGACCGGGCGCGGTGGGTTGAGTTTGTCGAGATCGCGACCGAGCCTGCCTTTGAGAAAGAGTTCATGCAGGCGATGCACATTCCGCACATGAAGGACAAGTTCACAAACCTGAAGAAGATGCTCGAGGAGCAGAAGGCGCCCATCAGCGCGAGCATCAAGGAATAGGCGTCAGGATGAGGACTCTCTGTCTCTCTTC
>JBLNHB010000011.1:0-3360 GCA_050268805.1 bacterium
CATACAAGGCGTATTCTGCCGGCAACTATGAAGAGGCGATCAAGAAGGAGAAGCAGGCCCTGAAGACAAGGGTCAAAGCTCTGGGGGAAAGCGATCCGGATGTTGTTATCAGTAATGACAATCTCGGGGAATATTACAAGTCTGCGGGCAAGTATAAAGAGGCTGAGCCCCATTATCGGAAGGCCCTCGAGATCGGAGAGAAGGTTTTCGGCAAGGAGCATCCCGAGGTGGCGACGGTGCTCAACAACTATGGGACGCTCTGTGAACTCACAAAGCGATATGAGGAGGGAGAAAAGCTCTTAAAGAGATCGCTGGAAATACGGGAAAAGAAATTCGGGAAGACGTCCCCGATTGTCGCATCGACGCTGAACAATCTGGCCACCCTCTATAAGGCAAACAAGAATTATACTGAGGCCGAGCGGCTATACAAGAGAGCCATTGATATCGGCGAGAAAGCGCTTGGCAAAGAGCATCCTGACGTGGCCACGTATCAGAACGGGCTGGGGATGCTCTATTATGAAAGCGAGAAATACGATAAGGCTGAGCCGTTGTTCAAACAGGCGCTCCTGACACGGGAGAAGGCTCTTGGCAAGAATCATCCCGACGTGGGCATCGTCCTCTACAATCTTGCGATGCTCTATAAGATCACCAAACGTGATGCCGAGGCTTCCGAGATGTACCAGAGATCGCGGGAAATACTCATGAAGAAATAAGAAGGGGCCGCGCTTTCCTGCCGTGCCTCTCATCTCTCCTTCGGTTTGCCCGGAAGAGGAACCCTCTGAAAGAGTCTAATTTGGTAGAATAAAAGGAATTTGAGAGGGAGAAGTCATGTTCTTGAGTTCCCAACACGTATCATTCAGATCCGAATCGGGAAGGGGCAACCCATCATTCAGATGAAAAACCTCTTCCCCTTTATCAAGAAAGAGCTTCGGGCGTACTTCTATTCGCCTATCGCATATATTGTGGCGGGGGTCTTTCTCGGCCTCATCGGCTATTTCTTTTTTTCTTCGATGCAGGGGTTCAGCATGCAGGCCGTCCAGCTTTCCGGAAGCGGCAAGGAGCTTTCGGGATTCAATCCCACGAACGTCATTATGAAGGGTCTCTTCAGGAGCATGGGAACTATTTTCATCCTCCTGACCCCTCTTATCACGATGCGGCTGATCGCCGAGGAGAAGCGCACCAGGACCATGGAGCTCCTCATGACTTCTCCTCTCAGCATCACGACCATCATCATGGGCAAGTATGTTGCGGCCTTGATCATCTATGTGCTCATCATCCTTTCGACCCTCTATATACCCCTGACGATTGAATATTTCTCCACAGTGAGCTGGTGGCATGTTCTTTCTGCGTACGCGGGTGTCGTTCTTCTCGGGATGGCGATGATCTCGGTGGGAGTTTTCTGCTCTTCGGTGACCGATAAGCAGGTGGTTGCTGCGGTGCTCACGATCGGCATCTTGGTGCTGTTCTGGTTTGTGGGCGGCGTGATCGGGAGCTATTCCGAAGATATATCGAAGGTCATGAAGGAGATCTCCCTCTTCGGCCATTTTGAGAACCTCTACAACGGCCTGTTTGATACGAGAGATGTCGTCTATCTCGTATCATTTTCGCTGGTTGCTCTCTTCCTTTCCCACCGGGCGCTCGAGTCGGGGAGATGGAAATAGCATGAAAGCCATTATTGTCAAACTATCGGGTATCCTGGGAATTTTCCTGAGTGTCGCTGCAGTTGTCTTCATCTCGATGTTCCCGGCACGGAATATCCTCAACGGCGTTCTGGCGGGATTGGCGTTGATCTTCCTCCTGATCTTCTTTGTATTCCATTTCGAGGCGTTCAGGGCATTCTCCCGGAAGCGGTCGACCCAGCTCGGTCTCAACAGCATCCTGATGGTCGTCCTCTTTGTCTTCATCGCGGTCGTGATAAACCTTATGGCGCGGCAGTATTACCTGAGAGCAGATCTGTCCTCCACATCGAGTTATTCCCTTGCGCCACAAACCGTGAGCGTGGTCAAACAACTGACGTCGGAGACGAGGATTACCGTCTTCGGCCAGGAGAGCAGCCCGACTTTTCAGAAAGCGAAAGAACTCCTCGAAGGCTACCGGTACCTGAACAGGAACATACTCTATTCGGTCATCGATCTCGACCGGAACCCCCTGCTCGCGAATGAATACGGGATAAAAAGCTATGATTCCGTCGTCGTCAAGGGGAAGGGGAAACCGGTCGTTGTGCAGGGAGTGCATGAGGAGACGATTACGAACGCGGTCATCAGGGCTACGAGAACAGTCCGGAAGAAGATGTATTTCATCACCGGTCATGGAGAGCATGACACCAACAGCAACGGAAGAGAAGGCATGTCGAAGGCGGTGTCGAGGCTCAGAGCGTTGGGATATGAGGCCGATACCCTTTCTCTCTCCGCTGCACGATCGGTTCCCGATGACGCGGACCTTCTGATCGTGGCAGGACCAAATGGACAATTCAGCAGGGATGAAACCGAAAAGATCAACATATTCATGACCCAAGGCGGAAAGCTCCTGGCCCTTTTTGATCCTGGGTATGACGCTTCGGCTATAGCGGGCAAATACGGGATCAGCGTGAAAGCGGGGATGGTTGTTGACCCTGCCTCAAATCTCGGCGGCAAGGACGAAAAAATCCCCCTTGTATCGAGCTACCCCCGGAACCCCGTAACAGAGGGTTTTCAGTTGAGTAGCGTGTTTCCCGGTGTCGCTCCTTTAGATATCGGAGGGCGTGAGAGGACAGTTGAGTATTTCAAGATCGTCGCGACTTCGCCCGGCAGCAGGCTCATGAAGGGTGCCAGGGTCGTCGACGAGGCAGGGAGCTATGTCATTGCCGCTGCAGCGGGTTCACGGTCGGGCAAGGATGTCCTGATGGTTTTCGGCGATTCGGATTTCGCATCGAATGCCTTTTTCGATGTGGCGGGAAACGGGAATCTCTTTCTGAACAGCGTCAACTGGCTGATGGAACAAAAAGAGCTTGTCTCACTCGCGCCGAGAAGGGATGATTTTATTCCTCTCTATCTCACCCCAGGGCAGGGGAGGGCCATATTCTATCTGTCTGTCATCGGGATACCGATTTCTGTTCTCGGCAGCGGTCTCTTTGTCTGGTGGAGGAGAAGGAGGCTGTGAAGTTCAAAGGGACGATCATCCTTTCGGGCATTGCCCTGCTGACGGGCACGCTCTACCTTTTCTACCTTGTCCCGCATTCGCGGGAACAGAAACTGAAAGAGGAGTTATCATCCCGATTTTTCCGGGTGGACGCCGGACAGGTTGAGTTCTTGAAGTTACAGGATGCCCAGGGGATCTTCAGGCTTAGCAAGGAAGCGACTGTGTGGAACATAAGTGCGCCGC
>JBLNHB010000012.1:0-3008 GCA_050268805.1 bacterium
TGAGGATAGGAGAAGGGTTCTCTGTCTGACGATTCACCCTCCCCTTGATCCCCTCCCATCATAGGGAGGGGAAAATGAATAACAAAATACTATCTCAATTAAAGGTATCGATGCAAAAAAAAAGATCATCATCACGCTTGTTCATAAGTGGGCATAATGCAAATCAAGAAATAACGAAGGAGGAGGTTTGTCATGCCAATACGAAAAGCTGAAGCAACCTGGGAAGGCGGACTGAAGAAAGGCAAAGGGACGATGAAGCTCGGGAGCGGGGCCTTTGAGGGTCCCTTCTCCTTTGCTTCGCGGTTTGAAGACGGTAAGGGAACAAATCCCGAGGAACTCATCGGCGCTGCTCACGCAGGGTGCTTCTCAATGGCCTTTGCTTTCGGGCTCGAACAGGCAGGCTTCTCTCCGGAGCGGGTCTATACGAAGGCGAAAGTTCATATCGACAAGGTCGGGGATGGGTTCAAGATCACCGTGATCGAACTCGATGCCGAAGGGAAAGTTTACGGAATCGACCAAAAGAAATTTCTCGAGATCGCTGAGGCCACCAAGAAGGGATGCCCTGTTTCCCAGGCGCTTGCGGGCACCGAGATACGGCTCACGGCAAAGCTCCTCTGATCGTGCCCGGCGCGAATGACAGGGGGTTTTGCATGGGCAAAGGGGCTTCGCTCTTCCTGCTTGCGGTTTCTCTTTTCTGCGCAGGGTGTGAAGGGGTGCAACCGGCAACGCTCGGGGTGAAGAACGGGATGCTCGCTCCCTGCCCTTCGTCTCCCAACTGTGTCTCGAGTCGGAGCAGCGATGAGAAGCATGCTGTTGAGCCCATTCCATTCGCCGGACCGATGGAGAACGCTGTCGCGCAGATGAAAGATGTTATTGCATCAATGCGCAGGGCAACAGTCATTACCAAAGAGGGGACCTATCTCCATGCAGAGTTCTGGACTTTCCTCGGTTTCGTTGATGATGTTGAGCTGTATTTCGACGGTAACCGGAAGGTCATCCATATCCGGTCGGCATCACGGGTGGGGTATTCTGACTTCGGTGTTAACCGCAGAAGAGTAGAGGCCATGCGAGAGAGATTCCTCGACAGGGGGAATGCTCAGAAACAGGGAGGATAAACCAATGCTGAAGAGGATTACGCAGTACACATCAGGATTCGTGCTTCTCATGGTCAGCGGCTGTGCCTTTGTCAATGTATCGCTCACCCCGCCCACGGCGCCGATGGATGAGCAGGTGATCGAGGGAAAGGGGCGCCCCAAAATACTGCTCATGGATATTGCCGGTTTTATTTCAGAGCAGGGACGGTCAGGCAGACTCGGTCTTCAGGACAAACCGTCCCTGGTTGCCCAATTCAAGGAAGAGATCCAGAAGGCTGAGCAGGACAGGGACATTGCCGGCATCATTGTCAAGATCAACTCGCCGGGGGGGACCGTGAGCGCCTCGGATATCATCTATCATGAGATCGTGAAGTTCAAACAGAACAGGAAGGTACCGGTCTATGCGGTTATTCTGGGCATCGGCACCTCCGGCGGATATTACGTTGCTGCAGGAGCAGACACGATCTACGCCCATCCGACAGCCCTGACAGGCAATATCGGCGTTCTGGTCATGAAGTTCAACATCGAGGGACTCCTCGGAAAGATCGGCGTGGAAGAGGAAACATTCAAATCCGGTGACAAGAAGGACATCCTCTCCCTTTTCCGGAGGGACACGCCTGAAGAAAAAGAGATCATCATGTCCGTGATCAAGAGCATGAATGACCGGTTCATTGATGCCGTCGCCAACGGCAGAAAGGGCGTTCTTTCACGGGCAGAGGTTGAAAGGCTCGCCGACGGCCGCATCTGCACGGCCGACCAGGCGGTCAAGGCAAAACTCATTGACGGTGTCGGCTATCTCGATGACGCGATTGCAAATATGATAAAGTCTCTGGGCGTCGAAGAAGCCCGAGTGGTTACCTATGTCCATCCCGGTGAATACAAGCCGACCATCTATTCGACCTATCAGGGAGAACGTTCTTCGGCGTTCGATATGCTGAGGAATGATGCGGGCATGATGTCTCCCCTGCCGGGATGGGAATTTCTCTACCTCTGGGATTCTGCGATTCCATCCGGAGAAACAATGGGCAGGTGAAGAACTTGACATAATCGCATGAAACGGGTATCTTTTTTATCAACTATAAATTCTTGTGCGGAGGAACACCATGAAAATTGAGCTCGAAGGCACGCTTCTGAAGATGATCCCCGAGAATGCCAGGGAGAAGAAAGAGCTGAACCAGTTGTGGACCATCATGGTTGATTGCGCCAATACGAACAGAAAACTGGTACCCGTGGGAGAATACATCCCGGGGATGAAAGAGGTCGCGGTCTTCAACATTGAGCAGCAGTAGACTCCGGGGAACGATACAGGGGCACCAGGCTCACAGCCCTTCTTGTCAATTACCGTATACGCGGACGTGGTATCGCTCGCGATATCTGGTAGAATCTTCGATGAAATCTGAGAAGGTCAGGAGATTCATGTCATGGAAACAGCGTTGACCGACGTTGAGGTGCGCGTCCTCGGATGTCTTATCGAGAAAGCGATAACCACGCCCGACTATTACCCGCTGACACTGAATGCCCTTACGAATGCCTGCAACCAGAAATCGAACCGCAATCCCGTGGTGTCCTATGAAGAGACGACCGTGGTGCGCGGACTCGACGGACTGCGTGATAAGGGACTCGCGAACATGGTTTACAAGGCGGACAGCAGGGCGCCGAAATACCAGCATTTCTTTGTCGAGAAACTCGAACTTTCACCGGGAGATGTTGCCGTCCTGTGCGAGTTGATGATCCGTGGTCCCCAGACGCCTGGTGAACTCAGGGCACATACCGAGCGGATGCATGACTTCGGGGGGCTGGAAGAGATCGAGGGAGCACTAAGGGGATTGATGGAGCGGGAGCATCCGCTTGTTGTCAGACTTCCACGCCAGCCGGGAAGAAAGGAGCAGCGTTACGCGCACCTTCTTTCCGGGC
>JBLNHB010000013.1:0-2980 GCA_050268805.1 bacterium
CTTAAGATTTCCGGGAAGGTTATTTGGTGTATTCTCACCAAATCCATTGACACGGTCAAAGGGGAATACATGCCGGTGTATCATGCCGGCTTTGAGTTCCCTGAAGTTTTCAACGAAAAGGCGTGCGACCTCATCGGCTTCATGAAGAAAAATGTGATCGTGCAGCTTGAGGAACGGCTCTTCGGGAGGTTCAAGTTCAATCCGAAAGAACCCGTGAACCTCAACTGTGAGTATGATTTCCTCGTCAAGACGATGAGCCGGTCCGGAATGCTCATAGAAACCGAGATTCTCGCAGACCGCAATTCCATTTTCGTTATGGAGCTCGCCATGGGAGGCCGGAAGATCAACTTCACGGGTCGGGTTGCTCATGTCAAACAGATCGATGGCGAGGGGAACAGAAAAATTGCCCACCTCGGGATTCAGTTCGTCGACCTCTCGGTTGAAGCGAGAGAGACGCTGGAGCAGTACATCAAGGATGAAATCGAGTCCTGACCCGCAGCGCCCGGTCCTCGGGAGACAGAGACATTGACAATTTTTCGTGAAATAAGGTTTAATAATAATCTCTTTTCGGCGCACATGAAAGAGAATGTTCAGACAGGAGGTATTCATTGATGTATGCGGTAATCGAGGCCGGGGGCCAGCAGTTCAGGGTTGAGAGCAACTCGCGCCTGAATGTGGATCTTCTTCCGGGTGAGGTGGGAAGCGAGGTTGAATTTAAGAACGTCTTGCTCGTCCGGAACGGGGACAAGACCGTTGTCGGAAAGCCCTATATACAGAACGCTGCGGTGAAGGCCGAGATCGTTGAGCACAAGAAGGACAGGAAAGTCCTCGTCTTCCATAAGATCCCGAAAGGCGCAGCCAAGAAGATCAGGGGACACCGTCAGCCCTATACGGTCATTCGGATCAAGGAGATCATCGGAGGTTAGCCATGGCACATAAAAAGGGAGTCGGAAGCTCCAAGAACGGAAGAGACAGCAAACCGAAATACCTCGGCCTGAAAAAGTACGGCGGGGAATTCGTGAGAGCCGGCAATATCATCCTCAGGCAGCGGGGGACCCAGTTCCATCCGGGGAAGAATGTCGGCCTCGGGAGAGACCACACCATCTATTCCCTCATCGACGGGTTCATTCAGTTTGAGAGAAAAGACAAGACCAGGCAAAAGGTGAGCGTTTACCCGGTTTCATAGAGAACAGGTTCAGGAAAAGAAGGGAGAGGCGGTGGTTGTCACCGCCTTTTTTATTGGAAAAAATGTTGGCTGGGATTATTCACTCATCTTTTTATCCCCGGGCCGGGACGCCTCAAAAAAGAATTGAAATCGATGAGAAAGATACGGAGAAGGGAACGGTGTTTTGTACTGGGCAGAGCTTTTCAATTCTTTCAGGGTGCGTCTAAGGAATCGATGCAATTCTTTCTTTCGACACCCCCGCCCGGATGGTTGTGCAGGGCGTACAGATCACAACGATGATTTCATTATTCATGAACTCTTTCTTTTATTCGCTCAGTGCGCTCTCTGTGTATTCTCTGTGTCCTCTGTGGTGAAAGGTTTTTGAGCCATGAAATTTGTCGATTACGCAAAAATTCATGTCAAGGCAGGCGACGGTGGAAGGGGATGCGTCAGCTTCCGGAGGGAGAAGTACATACCCAGAGGGGGGCCGAACGGAGGCGACGGAGGGAAGGGCGCTGATGTGATTGTGCGGGCGGATGACCAGCTCCAGACGCTCCTCGACCATAAATACCGGAAAACATACCGTGCCGAACGGGGACAGCACGGCATGGGGAAGAATATGCACGGCAGGGACGGCGAGGGCATGGTCATTAGAGTGCCGGTGGGTACCGTTATCAAGAATGCGGAGAGCGGGGAAGTCATCGCTGACCTTGATGAGGAAGGAAAAGAGGTCGTCGTCGCCAAGGGAGGCAAAGGCGGACTCGGCAATGCCCATTTTGCCACATCAGTACGCCAGGCGCCAAAATACGCGCAACCCGGTCTCCCGGGTGAGGAGTTCGGCCTCATTCTTGAATTGAAGCTCCTGGCGGATGTGGGGATCATCGGCCTGCCGAACGCGGGGAAGTCGACGCTGATTTCTGTCATCTCCTCGGCCCGGCCGAAGATAGCCGACTATCCCTTTACCACGCTCATTCCCAACCTCGGCGTCGTGAAGTACGGTGAGTTCAAGAGCTTTGTGATCGCCGACATTCCGGGGCTCATCGAGGGCGCGCACCGGGGAGCCGGGCTCGGCTACCAGTTCCTGAGGCATGTGGAGCGGACATTGATCCTCGTTCATCTCGTGGATGTCTCGGACATGACCGCTGGAAATGTCGTCGAGAATTATAATAGTATTATCAGTGAACTCAGGGAGTACGGTCAGGGGCTCGACCGAAAGCCCCAGATTCTCGTCGCGAACAAGATCGACATCGCGAACCCTGACAAGCTCTCGGAGCTGAGGAAGTTTTCGAAAAAGAAGAGGATCGAGTTGTTCGAGATATCGGCGGCTGCCCATAAGAACATCGATACCCTTGTTCCTGCGGTTGCGAAGATGGTCGAGGAAAGGAGAGTCAAACAGAAATAGGGAGAGGCCGTACCCATGCCCTGTGCTGTGCGTTAACACCATGAGCCGCATGAAAGTCATCGTCGTCAAGGTCGGAAGCAATATCATAACGACCCCGGAGGGGCTGGATGAGAAGAGGATATCTTCTATCGCAAAAGCCGTATCGGACGCCTCGAAGATGGGATATGCAGTAGCGGTCGTCTCCTCGGGCGCCATTGCCGCAGGGAAGAGGAAGCTCGACCTCATGGGAAAGCACATCGACATCAAGCTCAAACAGGCCTCTGCCGCTGTCGGCCAGTCCTCGCTCATTCTCACCTATGAAAAGAAATTCGCCCTGTACGGAAAGAAGGTCGCCCAGGTGCTCATCACCCGCGATGCCTTTGACGACCGGAGAAGGTACATCAATGCCCGGAACACCTTTCTTGCCCTCTTTG
>JBLNHB010000014.1:0-3734 GCA_050268805.1 bacterium
GCCGGCGGCTCAGCTCGTTGCGGGGGGATACGGCGAATATCAGCCCGCCTATCCGAACGATACCCCCGAAAACCGTGCCCGGAACCGCCGGATTGAAATCACGATCATCAGACAGCCGAAGGTTTCCTGATGGCACTCTTGAAGAAATTCCGAGAGTATGTTCAAGACGCACGGGCAGATGACACCGAGATGTGGATGCTTCCCTACAGCACCCTGATGCTCATGCTCGTCATTCTCTTCATCGTCTTTTACGGGTATTCGGCATTCAATTCCGTTGAGTACGAAGCCGCGATTGCCGATCTCGCATCGACAAAGCCAGGAAGCCCGAACGGAGAGAACCTCCGGAAGGAGATCGCGCTTGCCCGGGGCATGCAGGAGTTCATCAACGAGAAGCAGTTATCGGAGAAGGCCGAAGTGAAAATGACGGCACACTACATCAGGCTCAAAATGGAAAGCCCGGCGCTCTTTGACAGCGGCAGCGCCGCGCTGAAGTTCGACAGTTTCCCGCTCCTCGACCAGATGTCCGGGCAGCTCAAGACCATGGAAAACCACGTCATCGTGGAAGGTCACACGGACAATGTTCCCATTCACAGCGAACAGTATAATTCAAACTGGGAACTCTCCGCCTCGAGGGCGTTCAGCGTGATCCATTACTTCATCCAGAAAGGCATCGGCCCGAAACGCCTCGCTGCGCACGGGTTCGGCGAGTTCAGACCTGCCTTCCCGAATGATGAGGAGATCGGGCGGGCGAAGAATCGGCGGATAGAAATTACCGTTATAAGGACAGGTACTGGAGCATGAAAGTTCTTCTCACTATCCTTCTCTCTCTCTTCGTGCTGGCGACCGTCTCCGAGGCGGTTTCCTCTGAGCAGCAGAAAAAGATCGACCAGCTGAAAAAGAACGCTGTCGAGTCCTTCAATGCCGGCAATTACAGCGAGACAATAGCGATTCTCAAGGAAATCGTTTCGATCAACCCGGCAGACAAGACTGCTGCCCGGTATCTCATGATCACTGAACAGCAGGTCATAGAACCATACTGCAAAGAAGCGGCAGAAGCCTATAACGAGAGGGACTACCAAAAGGCGCTCGAGCATTGGGAAAAGATCCTCAAGATAAAACCGGAAGACCCCCGGGTGGAGTGGCTCGTGGATATGACCAAGAATCTGATATGGGACACCACCATGAACTCACTCTATGCCATTGCCAATAAAGCCCTCAAAGAGGGGAAGTATGCCGTGGCGCTCAGCGAGCTTCAGAAGATTCTCTCGATCAATCCCAATGACAATCATGCCCGCGAACTTTTCGGCACGACAAAGCTGATTATGCGGGACATGGAGATCAAAGACCGGTACGCGAAGGCGGATGCGTTCATGAAGAAGGGAGAGTATGATGCAGCCATCGGGGAATGGAAGAGGATCCTCCTGCTTGACGAGAACCAGGAGGCTGCGTCGCGGTTCATCGCCTCTGCGGTCCGGACAAAGCTGAATACCATGTATGATCAGGCGCTAAAGTACTACCGCGAAGGGGAGTATATGGCCTCACGGGACCTCTATTACCTCATCATGTCGGACAACCCGACGGATCAGGATGTGAAAACGATCGTAACGCGGCTCAACGATGTACTGACCATTGTACAGAAGATGCAGAACGAGGGGCAGGTGTGGGATATCCTCAGGAAGTCCCTTGCGAACCATATTGCCAAGGACGGAAATGTGAAAGCTGCGATTGCCGGGAGCTGGTATGCGATTCAGCTTGAACCGAACAATACCGTTGCGCTGGGGGTCAGAGACTTTCTCGAGAGCAAGCACCCCTCGGTCGTCCGGTCCATGGAACCACCGGCCCGGAATATGAATATCATCGACCAGTATCTCTTCGCCTCCCTCAACAACATCTATGAGGGGCGCTATGACCTCGCCATTGAGGCCTGTGGAATCATCATCGAACTCCAACCGAAAAACGTCCTCGCCTGGAAACGGATGGGCTCCGCCTACTTTGCCATCGGTCAGAAGGATAAGGCAAAGGGGGCCTGGGAGAAGGCGCTCACCCTCGCTCCCGAGGACGCCGAGCTCAAGAAGTTCATTTCCCAGACGAAGTAATCCCTCTCAGTTTCGGAGTATTTTTTCTCATTTCCTGGCTGGAAAATCACGCCTCTTCTCCCTCAGCCGGCGGAAAATGCTATAGTAAAAAATGCTGATTATTCCCGCCATTGATCTCAAGGACGGGCTCTGTGTACGGCTTCTCCAGGGAAAAAAGGAAGAGGTCACTGCCTACTCTCCTGACCCTGTCGCGGTGGCAAAGCGGTGGGTAGACGCGGGTGCGGAGCTTATCCATCTCGTTGACCTTGACGGCGCTTTCACCGGGGAGCAGAAGAACATCGAGAGCGTCATGAAGATACGGAACGCGGTAGATGTCGACCTCGAACTCGGCGGCGGCGTCCGCGATATGAAGAGAATAGACCTTCTCATGAAAACGGGCATCAGGAGGGTCATCATCGGCACCGCGGCTATTGAAAAGCCTGAGCTTGTTGATGCGGCGTGCTCGAAGTATCCCGGTCGAATCATCGTCGGCATCGATGCAAAGAGCGGAAAGGTCGCGGTAAAAGGATGGGTGGAGGTTACCGATGCTGATGCGAAGGCACTCGCTCTCGATATGGAGAAGCGTGGCGCATGGGGTATTATCTACACGGACATCTCCCGCGACGGCATGATGACCGGACCGAATATCCCGGCAATGAAAGAGATGGTTGAATCGGTCAGGATCCCGGTCATCGCGTCTGGCGGCGTTTCGAGCATGGATGATATAAAGAGCCTTCAGACAATCACGGGGCTCTGGGGCGTTATCACCGGTAAAGCGCTCTATGAGGGAACCGTGGATCTTAAAGAAGCGATAAAATTTGCAAAAGGCGTGGATGGTTGATAGTGATTGGTCGTTGGTGCAATTTCTTCACCATCCACTAATCACAAACCACTATCCACTTTGGTCAAGAGGTACTTGAATGTTAGCCAAGAGAATCATACCCTGTCTCGATGTGCGCGACGGTCGCGTGGTCAAGGGCGTTAACTTCGTGAACATCAGGGATGCGGGCGATCCTGTGGAGAACGCGATATTCTACGACGAGCAGGGCGCCGATGAACTGGTGTTTCTTGACATTACCGCCTCCCATGAGAAGAGGAAGATCATCCTCGACGTTGTTGAAAAAACAGCGGTGGACGTTTTCATGCCGCTCACCGTTGGCGGGGGCATCAGGACGCTCGATGACATCCGCGGCCTGCTCAATGCAGGATGCGACAAGGTCTCGATCAATACCGCTGCGGTGAATGATCCCGGTTTCATCCGGAGCGCAGCGGAGAGGTTCGGAAGCCAATGCATCGTCGTGGCGATCGACGCCAAACAGTGCAGAGGCGCTGCCGGGAATCCTCCGGAGTGGATGAAGTCTTCGCGAGTCGATCTCGTGCCTCCTCCCGATTCTCTTTCGTGGGAAGTGTACACCCACGGCGGCAGAACGCCTAAAGGCATTGACGCTGTCAAATGGGCGCGCTACATGGAATCACTCGGAGCAGGCGAGATTCTCCTCACGAGCATGGACAAGGACGGGACCAAGGACGGATATGACATTGAACTCACGAGGAGCATTTCGGAGCTGGTGACCATACCGGTCATAGCATCCGGGGGCGCGGGAAATCTCGATCACCTCTATGAAGCCCTTGCTCAGGGCAAGGCTGATGCGGTACTCG
>JBLNHB010000015.1:0-8190 GCA_050268805.1 bacterium
GCTTTGCCACTGAAATGGCTTTTTTCATGAGCTTGTTGAGGAGGACCCCGGTGGTCTTCTTGGCCAAAGCAAACTCAAAGGCGTCTTTCATCTGGCCGAGGATCTGGGGTTCGCCCAGCACCATGGAATCGAGGCTCGACGCGACCCTGAAGATGTGTCGTATCGCCTCCGGACCGTCGTAAATATAGAGGGAAGTATCGAGATCCTCCCTCCTGATGTTGTGGAAGCGGGCAAGGAAATCCTTGATCGCCTCGGGCGCCTTCTCTTCGTGTTTGACGTTCGCGTACATTTCAACACGGTTGCAGGTGGAGAGGATAACGGCCTCATGCAGGCCCGGCAGCGAGGTGATCTGCACCAGGCCCTCCTCGAGTTTGGGGCCGTTGAAGGCGAGCTTCTCTCTGACCTCGATGGTTGCTGTTGTGTGATTGAGTCCGACAACGATGACGTTCATGGCAGATCTCTAAACAAACGCGTGCAGGCCCTTCAGGAGGAGATTCACGCCGAAGAACGTGAAGAGCACCGCAACGAAACCGATAATCGACAGGATTGCCGCCTTCCGGCCTCTCCATCCGGCCGTAAGCCTCACATGGAGGACGAGTGCATAGATAAACCAGGTAATGAGTGACCAGACCTCCTTCGGGTCCCAGCGCCAGTAGGACCCCCAGGCGCTTTCGGCCCAGAGCGCGCCGGTAATAATGGCGAGGGTCAGGAGCGGAAACCCGATGGTGATGAGCCGGTAGTTTATTTCATCGAGAATCTGGAGGCTCGGCATACGGTGAAACAGGTCTCCGAGGTGTTTGGATTTTACGAAGTGCTCCTGAATGAGATACATGAGACCGATTCCCGCTGCCATGGCAAAGGCGGCGTCGCCGAGGAAAGCGAGAGAGGTATGGACGCCGAGCCAGTAGCTCTGAAGAATGGGGCTCAGCGGTTTTATCTCGCGGGGCAGGATCGATGAAGAGAGCATGATAATGAACGCGATCGGCATGATGAACGAGCCGAGCAGCCCGACCCGGTACCGGTATTCGAGGAAGAAGAAGAGGAGAATAATGCACCAGGCAAAAAAGGATGAGGACTCGTGAAGGTTCGTAATGGGGAGATGGCCGGCGAGGGCATACCGCAGCACGATGCTGACCGTATGAAAAATGAACCCGACAACGGCGAGATAGAGCATGATCCTCGTCGTTGCCTTATTCCCCCTGAAAAACTCGATGATGCCGACGAGGGTGGATGCAAAATACAGGGTCAGTGCCAGTTCAAAGGGTATGACCGCCATCAGAAACACCCGAGTTCGCAGTTTCGTATTTTGATGCCGAGATGGTTGGCCGCATCGCCGATTTCACGGTAGGGCACCTTCAGCTCCTCGGCGAGCTTCCGGGCGCGGCTGCAACTGATCCGGGAGTCCTTCGCCTCTTCCCTGAGTCTTTGCTCAATGAGCTCTCTGCCGGTCTCCAACGATTGAACCTCTCTGCTCTGAGAAATGGCCGGGTATGAACGCCGCGCATCCAGAGGGTCTGATATGCAAAAAAACCTAACCATTATATCATGAATCAATTCGTTAAATCCTGCCTCGGAGGATTTGTTAAATACCGTTGCAGGTGTTTTCACGCGAGGCTCCCCGGGAGAGAGAATATAATCAGCCTTCCCGATGAGTCTGAGAGCCGAAGGTTTTACCTGTTCAGGGTCATCGCCATACACAAAGATAACGATGTCCGGGGAGAGGACCATGGCAGGACTGTTTCCTTCGATGAGAATCGCCTGGCAGTCACGGAGCCTCGAGATGGCGGTGGACAGGAGTGAAGGCAGCTCATCCTCCGGTGACTGTATCCAGATAACGTCAGCGGCTCCGGCCTGTCTGAGCCTTGCCGTGTCTTTGCCGGGCGCGTCAATATCGGCATTTTCCTCGGAGACGGATGCTGCACCTTCGGTCTTCGTATATTTTACAGCGCCCCAGCGGACAGGTATCCTCTTAATGATGTGCTCGGCCGCAAAGGTCTTGCCGCACCCGCTGTGGGCTCCGGTTACAGAAATAAGCAGCTGTTTCATGGGTAATGAAAAGTATAGCCCTTCAGTGTAGAGGAATTCAAACAGAGTAAAAAGAAGCAGGAAAAATGATGCAGTTACTGGATGGTTGCGGAAAAATCGTAGCGCGCAGTGCCGCCGTGTCCGTCATCAACGACAACCGATGCGTTTGCCGGGCCTTTGAAATCAAGCGGCACTTCCCAGGTAATCAATCCTGCCGATGCATCGATCGTCATGCCGGGAGGGGCACTCGGAAGAGCATAGGTCAGGGTATCGCCATCCGGGTCCGATGCCTTGACCTGGTAGGAGAAGATCTTTCCGTTCAATTTCGTCTCGTGGTGCTCAATGATCTGCGGAGGGATGTTGACAATCTCCCTCTTAATGATCGCTGGCGGACCGTAGCTTTCGCCGTCAAAGGGTACTATCGTAACCGTGAATTTGTCTCCTCTTTTCAGGGGGATGGTTAACCTGCTCGTGGTTCCGGCGGGTTCGCCGTTGACGCTCCATTCGTACTGCATCGTTATGTCGTCTTCATCGATGTCCTCTGCAGAGGCGTCGATACCCAGGGTATCGCCGGGTTTAAAAATCTCCGGCGCCAAAGAGGCGCGTTTGATCTTCGGCGGGGTGTTTTCAACAGTGACCGTGTTCGAAGCTATTTGAGTGCCGCCTGTTTTCGCAATTGCCCAGATTTGATCGCCTTTTTTCGTTTCTCCGAGGGAGAACATGAGAAGCGGCGATGGTGAGGCAGCGATACCGTTCACAAACCATTGTATTTCCGCTTGGGCGAGTTTGAAGCCTTTTGCAGTCAATTTCAGTGTTGTGGTACGGTTGGCGGTGGGAGGAACAATCTCGAGGAGAAAATCCGGCCCCGATACCGGCTTCGAAGGTGTTCCTGAATATCCACTCTCTGGAGTGCTCTGAACAGCCATCTCGGACGCCTTCTCAGAAGAGCAGGAACCCGCAACAAAGAGCGCAATACACAAGATAAGGAAGTCTATTCTTTCAATACGCATAGAGGACCGAGAGCTTAGCTCTTTCCCCGGTCTTGGGTTTATCGGTTGCGGTATCGATCATGACCGATTCAATCTCGACCGTATAATCAGATGGTATGGGTATGACAGCGATTTCTCCTGCGCCGCTGCCTTTGCTCGCCGTGGACACACCACCCTTTTCCAGCCAGCCTACCTCCCGGGTATTTCCCGGCAGTGCTTGGATAATTTTCCCGTACACCCTGCAGGTGGGATCGCTTCCAAGGTCGAAAGAGAAATCAGGGTTCTCTTTAATAGTGCTTATATCTTTGTCGCAGTTAAGGAGCGATGACCAGGTGCCGGAAAGTTTGTCCCACAGACATTCCTGTGAGATGGGCATATTGAAATTGATGCCGACAAAATTGCCCATGAGACCGGTTTTGTCAGGAGTTTCCATCGCCATACCCTTTGAGATGATTTCTGTCACGATATCGATTCCTCCCTTTGCGCAATCCAGAGCAGTGGCATACCGCTTTCCGCCGCCCGAGAGCTGCGTTCTGCCGGTAATCATAAAGATGAGCCCCGCCATGACCGCGAGCGCGACCGCAGAAAGAACCAAAACCATGACCAGTGCGATCCCTTTTTCATTCCGTATCCTTTTCATGTTACACCTCATCTTTTCCGAAACCGTCCTTATTTTGTTACGTACCAGAGATTTATAGGGGCAGTAATCAGGGTGTATACCTTCCACCGGTAATTAAGTCTGTCGGTAATTGCTGAAAGGTCAAAATCCTTTCCCAAACCAGGGTCAGAGAGGATGATGCAGGTGGCACACCCTCCGTTGAAACCCGTAAAAGTAAATCCCGGATCCTTCTGTCCCTCCTGCGCGAGAATATATATCCTGATCTCTTTTAACCTCTCCCTGAGACGCTCGGCGCTCGCCAATGTTGCCTGGACATCGGCAGCAGAGGCTCCTTCAGCCTCTCTCGTGGTATCCGTGGTGCTGCTTCCATCAGCATTGCTGAATGTTCCTATCGTGCCATCGTCGTTCATATCGAGGCCGTAGATGACCTGCATATCGACAACGCAGTCGAGGAGAGGAAGTTTATTAAATTCAATCGCCCCGGATGAGTACTGATCCAGTGTTGCCTTGTAAAGAATCCCTGTCTGGGGAGCGCACCTGCTCGGCATGGCCGCGCCGCCTGGCCTGTCGATATAGTAATCAGCCCTGTTGAAAGGCATTTTGAGCGGATTGGCATTGTCCGGCGCAACTCCATAAACAACAAAATAACCATCGTCCGGTTCTGGGGCGAATGTAGCATTTAGAAGACTGTCAGGATTGCTATCAACATATTTGGTAAAAAATCCTCCAGCCGTGATGAGGGCCCTGTCATCCGCACTCGAGGTGCCGGAGGCAATGACAGTCACCCTATCGTTATTGCCGGGCAGTACCGACGACGAGGATTCGTCAATCTGATTCCCTTGAAGAAGAGTTGCCCATTTCTGGCTCTGGCCGTTTGTCGCTACGATGCTCGCTTTTATGACGAGATAATCGGAACCATTCAACCCGACATTGTTTCCTCCCACAATCGCCCGGGGCGTCTCTCCCGGTTTTCCGTCTGCATCCAGGTCCCGGGTCGAATCATTGTAAAGACTCGGGTTGAAAGGTGTTCCTCCTGCTGTGGCCTCCGTATACGAAATATCATCCCACTCGCCCCCCCGGACATTCCAGGGAAGGCCGAAGCCCGCGTGGTCCAGGTCCTGTCTCAGGATCTCGAGTCCAACAATGCCCTCGATATTGGTTTCAGCTATCTTGGTCTGCTGTTTAAACTGAGTGAGCAGGCTGGTAAATATAGTTGAGGCCGCAGCGATGGCGAAAACAAATACCACCATAGTTACCATGAGTTCGATGAGGCTGAAGCCTCCTTCTTTCTTGATCACATTTTCCTCCTGAGCGTTGACATGGAATGGAAGTATGGTTCATCCTTCCATAACCATACGACAGTAATCGTGATTTGCTGTTTATCAGCCGTGACCGTAACTCCCCTCAGGGTGCAGAAATCGAATGAAGCTATGTTCTTTATGTCTCTCGCGACATTCAACCCGATATTGCCATGTTTCGCGACAAATTCACCGGCGCATTTGGCACCGGGGTCTATAACATCCCCATCCGGTAGTAAGTTGTCAAAGGCAGTGTTCCGCGCTTCATTCATCCGCTCCTCGGCGATTTTCACCGCTTCATCACGGAGAGTATCTCTCATGTTTACATCGATACTGACGAGCGCGGTCTGCATGAGCGCCAGAAAGACAAGAAGGGTGATGACCAGAGCGATCATGACCTCAACGAGGGTAAAGCCTTTGTTATCTTTCTTCACACACCCCTCCCTTCACCTGTCCCATTTTTATTTGCACCGGTGACAGGACGACACAATCGTAATCAGGTGTATTGGACCGTTTATCAAAAATGATGTCCGCGGCAGTATCAATGGTCCCTTTCGTGTCCATGGTGATTATGCCGGTCCAGACCGATGCGTATTCCAAGCGTTTGGGATTCGTAAAACCGGGGATGGGAGCGTCGCCAGCATCGAGCGTCTCATTTTCAATCGTGTCCTCAAAAATCCGGTAGTTGTTTGCTTTAACATCCACAAAGTGGCTCCTGTTTATCTGCATTGCCCTGGCCCTCGCATTGATGAGGTCCGTATAGAGGGTCTTTGTCTGGCTCTCGACCTGGTAACTGCCCATCCACCCCTGGAAGCTGAACGCAAGGGCAGCGGTCAGTATCGTTGCCACAGAAACGACTACCAGGAGTTCAATGAGCGTATAACCTCGGTTGTTTGTCATCTTATCTCTCCTGGACATGGATAACCCTCTTTAACGGCGGCGGAGAAGTGAGCAGGGACAGGCCCTGTGCTGATGGGGGAACCCCTTCCATTGCAGTTGTTCTCCTTCCATCCCTGTCAGTAAAGGCGTTACTCAAGTCCTTTTCTTCGATCGCTCCGGTTGAGACCTGCATAATCGCCGTTCCCTTGAGCCAGTCAGGCACGCCGCCGGTGCTGTAATCGACCGCCCAGAGGAATGTTTTGCCGCCGATGGAGCAGGCGTCGTTGTAGGGTTTAAAGGTCGTGAAGAAAACCGTGCGCAGGGAGGTTGAAGCAAACGGATCAGTTGTTGACCGTTCAGCCCAGTATTTCCTCGTTATTGCCGGCGGGGTGCCTTCAATGTAAGCATAGTCGCCAGCGGACTCGAGGCCGATGTACCAGCCTTTAAAGGCAGGATCCCAGGGATCTGCAGGCACTGCGGCGATGTTCGACACATTGGTTAATGACGCGAGGGACACTGTGCTGCTGCACGGGAGGTTCAGCTTTTTGGATGAATAACAGGGCTCCTTTACGCCGAAGAGCCGTCTCGTGTTTGTCGGGTCGTCGATGGCCATCTCTGTGCCGTAATAGTATCGGCCTGAGCCGAAGTATATGAATGCGACCCCATTTTTGGTGTCCCTCAGATGTGCCGTCGATGTGGTGACAGGGCCTATGTTATCTTCATCAGCCGCGTCTGTCAGTCGAGTCACTTCCCAGGTACCGTTTTCCGGATGCAGATCCGTGTTTGTGAGAATCCTCACGACTCCTCCGGCTGTCCAAGTCCCCGTGGCAGCGGATTTTCTTGTATATCCGGCATAGATCGCGTTGTCCTGGTAGGTCTGAGGGGAAATGAGCTCATCAAA
The DNA here is from genome assembly GCA_050268805.1 of bacterium. GTDB lineage: Bacteria > Nitrospirota > Thermodesulfovibrionia > Thermodesulfovibrionales > BMS3Bbin05 > JBLNHB01. Next base: position 6,712 of record JBLNHB010000015.1, read on the forward strand.
GACCCCGCTGGTCAGGGAGCCGGAAAAGGCATCTGTGATGGCGGGATTGGGCTCGAGGACTTTGAAGCCGCTGCTGGGGCCCTGTCTCAGATCAAAGACAAAGAACTTGAGGTTCTGGTCCGAAAAACCGTAGAATTGATGATTGATTGTGTCGATCGGGCCGGTGGGACCCGAGCCGAAGACAACAAACCACCTGCCGTTTTTTTCGTTCGGGAGTGGTTTCCCGCTTGCGTCTTTCGCGCTTATCCTGATTATCCCAGGGCCGGATGTCGAATAACCGAGGTCTTGACGGGAGAATTCCCAGAGGAGCTTCGGATTGTACTGGTCGGTGACATCGAGGGCAAAGTAGGAAGAATAACCAATGTCAGGCGCCGGAGTCTTTGCGCAGTCCTTGTCATTCACGAGGCCGTCGCCGTTGAGGTCAACGGTACATGGTGCGGTCGCGTCCTTGCACCCTCCTCCAAATCTCATGCCGCCGATGAGGATTGTCCTCCAGCTCGATTCGCTGCTACTCTGCACTTTGCTGCAATCCCAGTAATTCGTCTCAGTGCAGGAAGAGGGCTTTTCAACGCTCGCATCGACAAGGACCGGGGTGAGGTCCACGGTGTAGAGATGGCAGTAGTTCGGGTCACCCAGATATTTCAGATAGGGCAGTACGTTCTTGGGAATAAATGCCCACATCTCCTTGCCGAGTTCAGGACATTTTTCACCGGGGCAATCGGCGTCTGAGGTGCACTCCTTTAAGGAGGTCCCTGTGCATGTTCTGAGCAGTCTAGCCACTTCGTGGCTCCCCTTACTACCCTTGGTCGGATCCAGGGTGCCAAACCTGAAAGCATGGAGCATGCCGTCATTTGCCCCGACAAAAACCATGCCCCTGCTCTTGTACTGGGCTGTTGTGATAAAATGTCCGTCATTCGCCAAGCTGCTGAATGAAGGAATGAGGGGGTCTTTTCTTCTATTAGGGCCGTACGAAACGTCCTGGTAGTAGTCGTATCCGTGGTAGAGATTCAAAGGCAGCCAGGTCATGAGCCTTGGAGTGGAGTCGACGATGTCCCCAAGTTTCCAGACATTGGTTTCTCCGGTATCTGAGGCAGATGTTGTGGTGCCATTGCCATTGAGGTCGATCGACACAGTCCGGTTTCTGAAAACGGGATAATCCTTTCCATGGATATAATTGATGAGGATCCCGGCATCCAGAAAGCCGACGACATGGTTTCTATTGAAATCGCCGTCATCGAAACCGTCTCCATCGCTGTCGCCTGAAGGCAGATTCAGGTAGGGGAGCAGGTCCGATGACTTGTCGCTGTCCCCGTTATTGCCATCAGCCGAGAAATTGCCGGCAAGGAATGAGGTCCCATCAATGGTCGTGTAGATCTTTCTTTTGTTCGCGGCGGTGCTGACGTCCCTCTTCCACAATAACTTTCCAGCCTCCCAGAGGCTGCCGAGGGTATCAAAGGTGGCGTCGGGTGGCTGGGGTGT
>JBLNHB010000016.1:0-2830 GCA_050268805.1 bacterium
GCCCCACGAGAGGGTCGAGATTGATATCGAAAAATGAAGCGTTCAGCGCGAGCATGACCCTTTTGACCTGTGCGAGGGAATAGGAGAGATCGATTGATGAGCCTTCCATCCCCTGCAGCCATTTCTGGATCAACATGCGCAGCTGTTCGCGGTCTGTTTCCTGTTGAAGGGGGAATTCTATGAGGTCGATGAAGTTCGTTACCGGCTTGTATGAAACGAATGCGTCGATCTTTTCGGCTGCGGCGACGGAAAATTTGACGAAGACATCGTAGCACAGAAAGTGGGCTTTTCTGTCGGTCCAGAAAAGGTCCTTCGCAAAGCTGTGTATTTTATCCGAGAGCTTTCTCCAGTCCTTTTTCGCTGACATGATCGCGGAAACAATCTCTTCGGCATTCTTCAAAAGGCCTGGTTTTTCCTTCACGCTCGCTGCCAGAAGCGCGAGGTTCACGTCTTTCATCTCTTCGGAAAGTTCGAGGGCAGCGGCAAAGAATTGATCCGGCTTGTCCCTTTTCAATAGAAACGTCCCGATATGCCGTCCGTTCTGGACGATGTCGATCTGGAGGTTCTTCGCCGTATGAATCCGGTCGGCATTTGCTGTTAATTCGAAATACCCCGCCCCGATCTGCGCGGCGGAAAGCTCCATGCCCTCATGCATGAGAGAGGCCTTATACTGTCCTTCCGGCATCGAGAGGATGGTGCCTTTGAGGGTCACTCCGCCCTGCGCCTCGGTCATGCAGAAATCTTTCATCACCAGAGAGGTGACGAGTCCCTTGTACGCGGTCGCGAGCGTCCCGACCAGATAATCGAGTCTGCATATGTCAACGGTCTCTGCCATCGCTTCCTTTACCTCTCGGTAATTGTTTGCTTCCTTCTCAGAGTTCCTTCTTCCTCTCCTCCAGCATCCGGCTAACCACGGCTCTCAATGTTGCCGGGTCGTCCACAATCCAACGTTCGTCGAGGATGCGCGCTGAATGGACCGCTTCCCGGGTAAAGGGGGTGGTAATCGCGATGACCGGCATACCGGCGGCCAATCCCGCCCTGATGCCCGACGGCGAGTCTTCAAAAACGAGGCACGCCGAAGGGGGGAGCGAGAGACCGCGGGAGATCAGGAGGTAGATTTCGGGGTCTGGCTTGCCATGCCCGACACCCTCTCCTGTGACGACACAATCGAATAATCCGGTCAGCCCGAGAACATCGAGGATGCGCTGCACATGCTTCTGCTCCGACATCGTGGCAAGGGCAGAGCGATAGCCGTCCTTCCGCAGCGAATGGAGCAGAAGCACATTGTGAGGCCACTGGCTATACCGGAGTAATTCGGGATCAGAGATCAGGGATTCATAGATCGGCATTCTGACCTTAATGAGGGCCTGCCATGGCTCGGTAACCCCATAGGCGGTCATCCGCCTCCTGAGGGTATTTTCCAGACCGAAGCGATTGATCAGGGCCTCTGCCATCTCCCGGCGGGACCTGCCGACCATGCTCTGGTACGTGTCTATTACTTCTGTCTCGCTTATTATGGAGCATGCATCTTCATTTCCCGGAACGGCATTTCGGACCGACTCATGATAGGCATCTTCCACTGCGGTTTCGGATACCATGCCCGGGCAGAGGCGAGCGAATGCGCGGCTGTAGGAGAGCGCCTTGATCTCCTCGGTCTTTACCAGCACGCCATCGAGGTCGAAGATCGCCGCCTGGATCATGGATCACCTCTTCTGATGATGGTACTTTTATTATCGTACAAAACGAATGGAAAGTCTCATTGACGAAAGAATATATCTTTTCTGTTCAAAAATGCACTGTATCAACCAACCGCAGCATACCCATAGAGAAAACGGAAAAAATCACTTTCATAATTTTTTTGACCATGATATAGTTACGGTATACTAAATTCAGTCCCCCCCCTGGAGCGATGCGTGAAGTGATGTGTCAGAAAAGGGAGAATTCCGCTCTTCGCACAAGAGGAGGGGAGAAATCGGAGCAGCCGGAGGTACCGAAAGGACTCCTGGTCATCGATATCAAGCGCCTCATCCGCGAACTCGCGATTTGCCGATGGAAGGAAGACTGAGAAAGGCCGGAATCGATATTCTTGGTGAAGTCCCCTGGGGAACGCACTTCTGCCAGTTTTATCAGACCAGGGAAGACCTCCTCGATATTCTGCTCCCTTATTTCAAGGCGGGCCTCGAGAACAATGAATTCTGCATGTGGGTCACCTCGCAGCCCCTCTCCGAAAAAGAGGCCCTCAAAGCCATGCGGAAGGCCGTTGCCGATTTCGACCGATATCTCGATAAGGGGCAGATAGAGATCCTTCCCCATACCGAGTGGTATCTCAGGGGTGACAGCTTCGAATCCCGACGCGTCCTTAACGGCTGGGTGGACAAGCTTGACCGCGCCATTGCGCGGGGTTTTGACGGCCTCAGGCTGACGGGAAACACCTTCTGGCTCGAAAAAGAGGACTGGCGTGACTTCGTCGCCTACGAGGAAGAAGTGAATAACATCATCGGCAGATACCCAATGATAGCCATGTGCACGTACTCGTTCGATAAATGCAGGGCCGCTGAAATAATCGATGTGGTGGGCACCCATCAATTCGCCCTTTCGAAGCGCGAGGGGAAATGGGACCTTATCGAAAGCGCCGAGCACCGGAGGGCTGTGGAGGCGCTCAAGGAGAGCGAGGCACGATATCGGTCTCTGTTCGAGAACCTGATTAACGGCTTTTCGTACCACAGGATCATCACCGACGAAGCGGGAAAGCCCGTCGATTACGTTTTCGTGGAAGTGAACAGTGCTTTCGAAAAACTCACGGGACTAAAGAGGCGCAATATTATCGGCA
>JBLNHB010000017.1:0-4584 GCA_050268805.1 bacterium
CTTTCTGCATACGCTGTCATCTTCGTGTCCTCCTTGTGCTTTTCTTGACTCTAGGATATCAGGAATACCGGAGGATGATAATCGGTAGAACTTCCTATTGTCCTCCGATTTTTAGCCTACCGGGAAGGTTTTTTTGTTTCAAAATCAAGGACAAAAGGATTATCCTTGTTTTAAGCTTTCAGAGCTTGTCACCTGCCGATGATGGGCAGGGTATCTTGTAATGTTGAAACGATAGGTTTTGTGTGATATAGTTTCTTATCAGCTTAACCGGAAAGGAGGGGATGATGGGGACTCGCCGTCAATTTAGGTAATTCGAGGGCATCAGAAATCGACTCCAAGGAGGGTGTCTCATGGCTACACGATTAAAGTATCTGCTTTGTCTGTTCGTTTTTCTTCTGACGTCGATGGGCGTCCGTACGGTCATGGCCCAGGAGATTACGGTCATGACGAGGAACTTGTACCTGGGTGCGGAACTCGCGCCGGTGCTAACAGCACAAACGCCTGAGGAGTTCTTGACAGCAGCGCAGGCGGCTCTGGCACAGGTCGCCGCGAACAATTTTCCCGAGCGGGCCTGGGCCCTGGCAGCTGAGATCGTAGAAAAGAAGCCGCATCTTGTTGGCCTGCAGGAGGTCTTCAATTTCACTCTGAATGGGAGCAACGGCCCTCTGCCGTTCCGTGATTATATCGAGGATCTCATGGCCGCCCTCTCTGCGCAGGGCGCGAATTACACGATAGCAGCCGTGGTCAGGGACGCAAACCTTCTGGTCCCTTTGGGCGAGGACCTGGTGGTGGGTGTTACAGATCGTGACGTGATCCTGGCGCGGAGCGATGTGGCCACCTCCGTGGTGCCCCTGAGCGGGTTGTGCGAGAAGCCGTCGCTGGACGGCTGCAACTATCAGATCATTGCGAGCGCCGACTCCCCTGTCGGAGAGATCGGGATAGAGCGCGGCTTTGTAGCGGTAGACGCCCTGGTAGGCAACGTCCCTGTCCGCTTTGTCAATACACATCTGGAGGAAAGACAACCGGATCCGACAAACCCGCTCTCGCCGTTCATCCAGGCGGCGCAAGCCTTTGAACTGCTCTCGATCCTATCCGGCTTCCCGAATCCCCTGGGTGCGCCTGTCATGGTGGTCGGAGATATCAACTCATCCCCGCAAGATCAGACCCTCATCATAGGACCCTATACGATCGTGCCTCCCTACCTGCAGCTTGCCTATGCAGGGTATGCCGACGCATGGACACTTCGGCCCGGAGACCCACCCGGGTTAACCTGCTGCCAGGCCGCGGATCTCTTGAACCCGGACTCTGTCTTGTATGAACGTATCGACGTAACCTTCTCCAGCGAGGAGCCTGTAGGCAAGGTTAAGGTCAACGTGACCGGCAACGACGAGGCGGATAAGACGCCTTCGGGACTCTGGCCTTCGGACCATGCCGGTGTGGTGACACGCCTGGAGTTTGCTCGGTAACGCGTCAATCCTTCCTTCCCTTCCCGCCGAGGGAGGGGGAAGGAAGGGCGATGTTACCGCAGATTATGGCCGAAAAGAATAGAAAGAAATCTTGCGGCTATCTTTCCTGCAGGCCACCTGCCTGCTCCTTAACCGCGCCCACTCACGTGGAGCCCTGACCTGCGGTGCAGCCGTAACAGTGGTCGCCGAGGAAGATCTCCCGGTGTGCGAGCAGATCAAAATCGAATTCAGAGATGCGGCGGGGATACCGTTCGAGGATCGGAATATCGATCATCTGGTTGAAATCGCAGTCATAGAGTCTTCCGTCCCAGCCGACATTGATGAGGCGCCTGCACATGATGCCGCCGAGTGTTTCGGGATTGAAGGAGCGGACAAGCTTGTTCATATACTTTTCGAGATTCCCGGTCCGTGAAAGGAAATCCCTGAATCTCCCGATCGGCATATTGGCGAAGGCGTAGAGGTTGTCGAAGGAGATGCCGAAATCCTCGTTCAGTTCACGCTTGTATTCAGCTTCGATCGTTTCCTGAGCTGGCGGAAGGAACGCGCCCTGGGGATTGAAGACGAGGTGCAGCCTGGGACCTGCCGGATCAGTTCCAAATCCAAGGTCGTTCAGAATCTTCAGAGCCTCAATGCTTTTTCCAAAGGTGCCGTTTCCCCGCACCCGGTCAACGCCGTCCTCACGGTAGAAGGGAAGAGAAGCAATGATCTCCACTCCCTGCCTGCGGTAGAACTCCGGCAGGTCCTCCATTCCCTCTTCGAAAAAGATGGTGAGATTGCTCCGGACAATGACATGAACATTGTTCTTGCGTGCAGCCGAGACAAGGAATCTGAAATGAGGATTGAGTTCCGGCGCCCCTCCGGTCAGGTCGAGGACTTGTACCGGCGCTTCCCCAAGCACCCCGAGCAACAGATCAATGGTCTCCCGGTCCATCATTTCTTCCCTCCCGGGACCCGCGTTCACATGGCAGTGCTTGCAGGCCATATTGCACCGGTATCCGAGATTGACCTGGAGGATGTCGATGCCCTCGGCATGCAGAGGGAACCGATTATGTTCCCTGAGCTTATCCTGGAACTTGACCATAGGGATTACATCGAAACTTTGTTCACCGCGTTGTGCGCCTGGAGCGTATGGATGAGAGATGCGCCGCCCCGGACGGCTGACGCGACATGCACGGCTTCGGTCATGTGCTCGAGGTTCATTCCCTCTTCGAGACAGCTCTTCGTATAGGCATCAATGCAATAGGGACACTGAATCACATGGGCTACGGCAAGGCCGATAAGGACCTTTTCCCTCTTCGTCAGAACTCCGGACTGTAGGGAAGCACTATACCAGTCCATGAACTTCTTGAACAAATCGGGATTGTATTTTCCGACTTCTCCAAAACGGTCCAGGTCTTCATCATTATAGTAGTCAGCCATAGAATCCTCCTCATAGTTGTATGGTCGTGAATGCGGATGTGCAAGACTGCAAAGTTATTGTACCCGATTTGACGAGAAAGGGGAAAATTCATCTTTCCGATGCATTGTCTCATTCTTATAGGGAATGGCTGACGTGGATGCGATTCAGAGGAGAGTCATGATACAATCTGGTAATGGACAGAAAGGAAAGCATGGCAGGGATTCGGGATCGGGTTGAGGGATTGGTAAAGATAAGAAGAATCTTCTCCTGAGAGAAGCGGCAAATCCATGATGGAAGCCATTGAGGAGATAGTCAGACAGTACGGGCTCGAGGAAGAGAACGAGTATATCATCGTTCCTTTTTTGGACAGGAACGGTAGGAAGAAGCGGATCTTTCTGCTCAAGCGGAGTTACATGCGGGTCAGATATCCTGATGAGCACGTCGTCGATTATCCGCTTCAGGAGATCATCGAGGCGACGGTCAAGTTCCCGGAGAGCCCGCTCAGTGAAGTCATGCACCTGTTCCACAAGGAGACCCCGGTGGAAGAGGCTAGCATGCTGAATGAGAGCGGAGCACCTGATGCCGACGAACAGCAGACAGGCAATATCAATGATGCTGCACAACCTGACGCGATCGAAGATCGGAACAGCTCTTCCCCGGAAGCTTCGGATGAGTAACCACGGAGAAGGTGAAGCGGGTTGTTTGGTACTATAAGGGGAACCGAAGGGTAATCGTGAGATGCCGCAGTTTGTTAAAATAATCATTATCTGTCTTATCTGCATCGGGGCGATAACGGGGATCGTCTATCTTGTGAAATGGCTGACGTGAACTGTTGTTTCACCAAACACGAAAGGAGGAATTTACGATGAAGAAGAACATGGGTGCAGCTGACCGTGCCATCAGGACGCTTCTCGCGATTCTTTTCGGTATTCTTCTCTTCACCAACCAGGTTGCGGGAACACTCGCGATCATTCTCGCCATTGTTGCGATCGCTTTCCTGCTCACGAGCGCCCTCGGCTGGTGTCCCGTCTACGTTCCCTTCGGGATATCAACGAGAAAGACAGAGAAGAAATAAGGGCCTTGTCAAACGGCTCCTCAACCGGGTTGCTCCAGCGCAGCCCGGTTATGTCTTTCCCCTTTTGTGCAGACCATCGCGTACCTTCAGTTTCATCTCGATGAAATCTCTGTGCGGGACATAGAGCAGGTCTGCGATCTTGCGGACCATGTGCTCTTCATGTTTGTCGAGTTCCCGGTCTGCGTAGGCGATCTCCCACAGGTGCCGGATCACCCTGATTCTCTGTTCTCGGGTAAAACCTTTGTTGAGCAGGGAGGTAAATTCGTGGAAGCTCGTCGACTCGTGCACCTTTTCCTTGGCGAGAAGAATGAGCGCTTCGGTTTCCTCATGGCTTAGGTTGAATTTCGATTGCACTGTTTCTCTGAGCGCGTCCCTTTCGTCTTCGGTTATCTTCATGTCTGAGCGCATCATTTCGACGAGCAGTACCGCGGTGGCGAGCCGGAGCGCATGAGCGGAGATTGCATTCCGGCTGGTCGAAGCAGGCCTGATGAATTTTTCAAAAAATTGCTTGACGGTGCTTACCATAGAATAGTGATTGTTTCATTCCGGGCAGAACCCGCAGGGTATGCTTTTAGCGGATCGTTCATTGTATCTTCTATGGTGAAAACAAGTAACCTTAAATTTCCGCGGTACCAGCGATGAGT
>JBLNHB010000018.1:0-6317 GCA_050268805.1 bacterium
GACGAGAGGGATGAACAGGGAAAGATCGTCATGTCCTGCATGACCGCCGCCTCTGACGGCATCCGCATCTCGATCGATGATCCCGAGGCAAAGGCATTCCGCGCCTCCATGATCGAGCTCCTCATGCTGAATCATCCTCACGACTGCCCTGTCTGCGATGAAGGAGGCGAATGCCATCTCCAGGACATGACCGTTATGACCGGCCATGTGTACCGGAGGTCCCGCTTCAAAAAGAGGACGTTCCGGAACCAGGACCTCGGCCCGTTCCTCAACCACGAGATGAACCGCTGCATCCAGTGTTACCGGTGCGTGAGGTTCTATCGTGAATACGCAGGAGGGAGGGACTTTGAAGTGTTCGCTTCCCGAAGCCATGTGTATTTCGGCCGCCACACGGACGGCGTTCTGGAGAGCGAATTCAGCGGCAACCTCGTGGAGATCTGCCCGACCGGGGTCTTCACCGACAAAACCCTGAAGCGCCATTACACCCGGAAATGGGACCTCCAGACTGCGCCTTCAATCTGCGTTCATTGCGGGATTGGCTGCAATACCATTCCCGGTGAGCGGTACGACATTCTCCGTCGTATTCACAGCCGCTACAACGGGGAGGTGAACGGCTATTTTCTCTGCGACCGCGGCCGCTACGGATATGAATTCGTGAACATCGACCGCCGGATCCTCCGGCCGCTCGTGAGACGTTCCGGGCCGGGCGACAGCGCCAAACCCGTCACCAGGGAGGCCGCACTGAAACACCTCTCGGCCCTCCTGCACTTCGGGGCCCGGGTGATCGGCATCGGTTCCCCGAGGGCTTCCCTCGAAGCCAACTTCGCTCTTTGGTCTCTTGTCGGGCCAGAAAACTTCTATTCGGGGGTATCCGAACACGAATTCCGGCTCACTGCTGCCATTCTCGATATTCTTCGGACCGGCCCTGCCCGCACTCCGTCGCTCCATGACGTTGAATCTGCCGATGCTGTGCTGGTCCTCGGCGAGGACGTGACGAACACGGCTCCCCTGCTCGCCCTTGCATTGAGACAGTCAGTGCGCAGGAAAGCATTCGATATCACGAGAAAACTGAACATCCCCGCATGGCACGATGAAGCGATACGGACCGCGACCCAGCAGGAGCGGAGCCCCCTCTTTGTCGCGAGCCCTGCAGATAGCAGACTCGATGATGTGGCAACCCGGATGTTCCGTGCTGCTCCCGATGATATCGCCCGTCTCGGGTTCGCCGTTGCCCGCGAACTGAGCTCGAGCGCTCCTCCGGTGCCTGATCTGGCCGAACAAACGCGGTCGCTCGCCGCCGCAATCGCGGGAGCATTGAAGAACGCGAAACGGCCCCTCATCGTCTCGGGAGCAGGGTGCGGGAGTGAGGAGGTCATCCATGCCGCATCCGCTGTCGCAGGGGCCCTCTATGAGGTCAACGAGAAGACGGAACTCTGCTTTACGGTTCCTGAGTGCAACAGCCTCGGCATCGCTCTCATGGGCGGCAGGAATATCGCGGAGGCGTTCGCCGCGGCCCGCGACGGGAAAGTCGAGACAGCAATTGTCCTCGAGAACGACCTTTCCCGCAGGGCTGATGGAGCGACGGTAGACGGCTTCTTCGAGCATGTCAGACATTGTATAGTTCTCGACCATCTGCCGACAGCGACCACGGAAAAAGCCGGGATCGTCCTTCCTGCAGCGACCTTTGCCGAGGCGGACGGCACGCTCATCAATAACGAGGGACGCATGCAGCGTTTCCTCCGGGTCTTCATCCCCGGAGATGATGTCCGGGAGAGTTGGCGATGGCTCCGTGATATGATGGCCGCTGCGGGGCGGCTCGGAGAAGGAGAGTGGAAAAACTTCGATGATGTCGTCTCGGCGATGGCTGAAGCGCTTCCTGTCTTCAAACCGATCACTGAAGCAGCGCCCCCGGCGGCATTCCGCGCGGTTGGCATGAAGATCCCCCGCCAGCCCCACCGCTCAAGCGGCAGGACAGCGATGCATGCGCATATCAGCGTCCGCGAACCCAAAGCACCCGACGACCCGGACACACCGCTCTCCTTCTCGATGGAGGGCTACGAGGGGCAGCCCCCGTCGCCCCTCATTCTGAGGTTCTGGGCGCCCGGCTGGAACTCTGTCCAGGCGATCACAAAGTTTCAGAGTGAAGTGTATGGCCCGTTGCACGGCGGTAATCCCGGCATCCGCCTCATAGAACCCACACCGGGAGGAAGACCAACCTATTCCGGCGCAATACCCGCGGCCTTTCAGCCGCGGACCGATGATCTTCTGTTCGTGTCACTCTTCCATATTTTCGGCTCCGAGGAATTGAGCGTCCTTTCTCAGGCGATAGCCGGACTGGTACCGGCGCCTTATGTCGCTCTGAATCGTGATGATGCCGCCCGGATAGGGGTGCACGGTTCGGAAGAGATAGAACTGTCCCTCCCCGGCATTTCCCGCAGACTTCCGGTGAAGCTTGCGGCCGGGCTGCCGCCCGGCGTCGGCGGGCTGGCAGCAGATCTTCCTGATATGAAGGGGATTCTCTTGCCGCAATGGGGCCGGGTGCGGAAAATAGAGGGTATATAATGAAGGATGCCGCCGAACATCTCATCGTCGTCTTCTGCGTTCTGCTGGTCCTCCTGACCGTCGGGGGCGGCCTCATCTGGGTCGAGCGCAGGCTCCTTGCGCTTTGGCAGGACCGGTACGGCCCGAACCGGGTCGGTCCTTTCGGACTGCTGCAGGTTCTCGCCGACATGATCAAGGTCTTCACCAAGGAAGACTGGGTCCCGCCTTTTGCGGACAAACCGGTCTTCATACTGGCCCCCGCGATCATCATGGTCACGGTCCTCATGTCTTTCGCAGTCATCCCCTTTGCACCGGGCATACAGGTCGTCGACATGAATATCGGCTTACTCTTCTTTCTCGGCATGTCGTCGCTCGGCGTATACAGCGTGGCGCTCGCGGGGTGGTCTTCGGACAGCAAGTACTCCCTGCTCGGCGGCCTCCGGGCTGCGGCGCAGATGCTCAGTTATGAGGTCTTCATGGGGCTCTCCGTGATGGGGGTGGTCATCCTCGCCGGTTCATTCAGCCTCCGCGCCATTGTCGAGGCACAGAGGGACCTCTGGTTCTGCATCCCCCAGTTTCCGGGGCTCGTGATCTTCCTCATTGCCGGCGTCGCCGAGACGCACCGGCTGCCCTTCGATCTCCCCGAGGCGGAGAGCGAGCTCGTGGCGGGTTTTCATTCCGAATACTCGGGAATGAAATTCGGCATGTTCTTCGTCGGGGAGTACCTCGGCATAACCCTCATATCGGCCCTGATCGCGACCCTGTTCTTCGGAGGATGGCTCGGCCCCTTTTTTCCTCCCATAGTCTGGTTCGCTCTCAAGACCCTCGTATTCATTTGCCTCTTCATCCTTCTCAGGGCGTCACTGCCGCGGCCCCGGTACGATCAGCTCATGACCTTCGGCTGGAAGGCGATGCTGCCGCTTTCCCTGCTGAATATCATAGTGACAGGAGGTATCGTGCTCGCAGCAGGAGCATGAAGAACCGATGATGCTGAGCATACTCAAAACCATGGGCGCAATTTTCCTCCACCTCTTCCGGAGGCGGGAGACGATCCTCTATCCGGAAGAGAAGCCCACTGTGCCTCCCCGATGGAGGGGCCGCATCATCCTCTCCCGCGACCCCGACGGCAATGAGCGGTGTGTCGCCTGTTATCTCTGCGCCGTTGTCTGTCCGGTGAGTTGCATCTCGCTCCAGGCGACAGAGGACGCGCACGGGAGGCGTTCTCCGGAGTTTTTCCGGATCAATTTCTCCCGCTGCATCTTCTGCGGATTCTGCGAGGAGGCCTGCCCCACCTACGCGATCCAGTTGAGCACGGATTTCGAGATGGGTGAATACGACCGGCAGAACCTCGTCTACGAAAAGGAAGATTTGCTCATCAGCGGAGAGGGGAAATATCCCGGCTACAACTTCTATCGGGTCGCCGGCGCGGCGACAGGTGATAAGGGCAAGGGCGAAGCCGAGAATGAGGAGCCGCCCGTGGACATCAGGAGCCTGCTGCCGTGAAAATGAAGGGAGCGTCAGGACCATGGAAGTGACATTTTACATCGCCGCGGCGGTCGCGGTCCTCTCTACCGGAATGGTCATTACGAGGCTGAATATGATCCATGCGCTTCTCTATCTCGTGGTTTCCCTCCTTTCGGTTGCCCTGATCTTTTTCATTCTCGGCGCGGCCTTCGCCTCCGCCCTCGAGGTGATCATCTATGCCGGAGCGATCATGGTCCTCTTCGTCTTCGCGATCATGATGCTCACGTTCGGGCCCCATGCCTCGAAGCAGCAGGACCACTGGATCAGCCATGAAGTCTGGGCAGGGCCTTCGGTCCTCGCCGCTATTCTCCTGGGAGAGCTCTTCTTCATCGTCACCCGGGAGAGCGGACCGATCTCTACGGGGAATGCGGCGGGACCGAAGGCGGTCGGGATCTCCCTGTTCGGCGTTTACCTGCTCGGTGTCGAGATTGCGTCGCTCATCCTGATGGCCGGCATCATCGGCGCGTACCATCTCGGCCGCCGCGATGAACGGGATGAGAAGGGGGCAAACCCATGATGACCAGCCTCCCCATGGAACACGGGCTCATCCTCGCCGCGATCCTCTTCGCATTGGGTCTGACCGGCGTCATGGTGAGGAGAAACATCATCGTCATGCTCATGTCTGTCGAGATCATGCTGAACGCCTCGGGATTGGCCTTCGTGGTCGCGGGTTCTCGATGGGGACAGCCGGACGGTCAGGTCATGTTCATCTTTATCCTTGCCGTGGCTGGCGCTGAAGTATCGGTCGGCCTTGCCCTCCTCATCCGGTTCTACCGGACATTCAGGACCCTCGATGCCGATAAGGCGAGCACGATGAGAGGATGATATGCTCGATTTCCTCTGGTTGATTCCTGCCCTGCCCTTTGCCGGGTTTCTCGTCCTGGCAACGGCCGGGGCGCGGCTTCCGCGAAAGGGTGTTGCCCTCGTGGGCGTGGGTTCGATCGGCATTTCTGCCGCAATCACCCTGCTCGTCGCAGTCGGCTTCGTGCGTCTCCAGCCGTCGATGCCCTCCTACACGCAGATACTCTGGACATGGATCAGCATCAACGGGTTCACGCCTTCGATCTCTCTCTACCTCGACCCGCTCTCCCTGGTGATGATCGCGGTCGTCACCTTTGTCGGCTTTTTCATTCACCTCTATTCAGCGGAATTCATGATCCGCGATGAAGGATACAGCCGTTTCTTCGCCTACATGAACCTCTTCGTCGGCTCGATGCTTACGCTCGTCCTCGCCGACAACCTCCTCCTGCTCTATCTCGGCTGGGAGGGGGTGGGGCTCTGCAGCTACCTGCTCATCGGTTTCTGGTACAAGGACCCGGTGAACGGTCATGCCGCCATGAAGGCGTTCATCATTACGCGCGTGGGCGACGCCGCAATGGCAATCGGCCTCTTCTTGATCTTTCTAAATCTCGGGACACTGAATATCCAGGAGATCATGATCGGAGCTCCCCGGCAGTGGCCTGCAGGATCGGGACTCGCCGTTGCCGCTTCGGCGCTGCTTCTCGGAGGGGCGCTCGGGAAATCCGCCCAGCTTCCGCTCCAGACGTGGTTGCCCGATGCAATGGCAGGCCCCACGCCGGTGAGCGCACTGATCCATGCCGCCACCATGGTGACCGCAGGCGTTTACCTCATCGCGAGGACCCATGTCCTGTTTACGCTTGCTCCCGTGGTCCAGACCGCGGTGGCGGTGATCGGGGCGCTGACCCTGTTGATCGCAGGTGCGAGCGCCCTCACACAGAGAGACATCAAACGCGTCCTCGCCTATTCAACAATCAGCCAGATCGGATACATGTTCCTCGCCGGCGGAGTGGGGGCGTGGTCCGCGGCGATCTTCCACTTCATGACCCATGCGTTCTTCAAGGCGCTCCTCTTCCTTGGAGCCGGAGCGGTCATCCTCGCCATGAACGAGGAACACGACATGTTCAAGATGGGAGGCCTCTACCGGAAACTACCGCTCACGTTCTGGACATTCCTTGCCGGCGCGTGCGCCCTCTCGGCCCTCCCGGGCGTGACCGCCGGTTTCTACAGCAAGGACCTGATCCTGTGGCAGACATGGTCCTCGGAAGCGGGAGGCGCCTGGCTCTGGGCAGCAGGTCTGGCAGGCGCGTTCATGACCTCTCTCTATACTTTCCGCATGGTCTTCCTGACATTCTTCGGGGAGCAGAAGAAAGAGGTGGGCCGCAGGCCCGGGATAGCCATAGGCATTCCCTTGGTCGTGCTCGCGTTCCTCTCGATCGTCGGCGGGTTCATAG
>JBLNHB010000019.1:0-10324 GCA_050268805.1 bacterium
AGGAGAGAATCTTCTTATCTGCTCGATCCCGGCAGAGAAAGGTGTCCTTTGAACAAGCTCGGAGGAAACATGCTTCTCTGCATACGCGACCTGGGGCTTTGGAAGATACCCGATCATGGACGGACATTGTGCCGGTGTATGGGGCAGATGAATGGCTCCGGGGTTTCTCTCTTCAGGATGGCTGCTGCTTTCATGATCAGCGCAGGGAGCAGTGACCTTTACCAGGGAATGTTCAAGAACCGGTACGATTGCTCCCTTCGATACCAAGGGCAATAACGGATAATGAGCCGGTGAGGCCGAATCGTCAGGGCCCATTCCGGCAGTTTCGTGAGAGAGAGAAATATGAACTCCGTAAACATGGAAAGCATATCTTTCCAGGGCAGCAGCGGCCGATTTTCTGACCTCAGAAGAGTCATCAGTCAGGGCCATTTCAAGGGAGGGGAGCGCCCGGGTGATGTCCGAACCGTCCTGGAGAGAGGAGATCAACGAGAGAACAGCGTTTTTTCGAATCCCTGGATCCCGGTCAGCCAAATCCCCAAGAGCATTATCAATGGATGAAGAGAGGGAGCGGTCAATCTCCGGAGTCCTGGTGAGTGTATCGGCCTGCGTTCCTGACATGGTGATATTACTATAATGCATTTATAGATATTTTGCAATATAATTATGCTATTGTAATACATTTATATACTTTACAAAAAACTTCCTGATTTCCAAAAATTTGGGGAAATAGCAATGAAGTCGGGTGCGTCCGGGAGATTCCCCGCAAGCGGAAGTATAATAGTGGAACTTGTGAATCGATTATTTTGGTGGTATCCTTAACTATGAAATCGTCGTTCTTCATACCCGCGATCGTGGTGCTGGCAGGCGCAGTCATTATTCTCATATCCTTCAGGGCAGCACTCCGGATCAGGAACATGATCACCAGAGACCTTCTCCGGAAATGGCTCGGAACCCTGTCCCTGATGGTTTTCTTCCTCTTCGGCTACATTGTCTTCTTTTTCATTCTCCTGGGGAGGCTCGGGCTTTCTCCTGAGAAGATCACTGCCCTCGTATTCGTGGGAGGCGCCATTTTTGTCTATCTCGTGATGAGGATCACCGAAACGACACTTCTTCGCATAAGCGACAAGGACCGGAAGATCAGGGAATATGCCGAGGGGCTCGCTCTCCAGACCCAAGAGCTTGAGCGGGAGATTGCCGAGCGCTCACGTGCGGAAGATCAGGCGACCAAACGGCTCCAAAACCTCTCCGCGCTCCATACGATCGACATGATCATCAGTTCGAGCCTCGATCTGCACCTGACCCTAAAGTTCTTTTTGGAGCAGGTCATCTCCCAGCTCCGGGTCGATGCAGCCTCCGTGCTTCTCCTCGACCGCCATACACAGGTCCTCAAATATGAAGCAGGGTGCGGGTTTTCTACTCCTGCAATCGAGAAGACATCGCAGCGGGTGGGTGAAGGGACTGCAGGGCTTGCAGCACTTGAGCAGAACATTGTGAGCATACTCAGCATTGCCCGGGAGCCGGAGAAGTTCGACCGGGCCGATGTGTTGGAGGAAGAGGGGTTCATCTCCTATTACGCTGTTCCCCTTATCGCAAAGGCACAAGTCAAGGGTGTGCTGGAGATTTTCCACCGTACCGTGATCGACCCGGATCCGGAATGGATGAATTTCCTGAAGGCCCTCGCCCTCCAGGCCGCAATCGCTGTCGACCATGCGAATCTCTTCCAGGAACTGCAGCGGACCAACATCGAGCTTCTCCTTGCCTATGACAGCACTCTCGAAGGCTGGTCACGGGCACTCGACCTCAGGGACCAGGAGACGGAAGGACACACCCGCCGGGTCGCTGAAAAGACGACCGAGATTGCCCGAATGATGAGGATGACCGAGGAGAATCTGGTCCATGCCCGCAGGGGTGCCCTGCTCCATGATATCGGGAAGATGAGCATTCCCGACAGTATCCTCTTCAAGGAAGGTCCGTTGACCGAAGAGGAGATGGAGATCATGCGGCGCCATCCCATCCATGCCTTTGAGCTCCTCTCTCCTATCATCTACCTGAGGCCTGCTCTCGACATCCCTTACTGCCATCATGAGCGATGGGACGGCTCGGGCTATCCGCGGGGATTGAAGGGAGAGCAGATCCCTCTTGCGGCGCGGATCTTTGCCGTCGTTGACACCTGGGACGCGCTCTGCGTTGACCGCCGGTATCATGCGGCATGGTCCCGGGAGAAGGCCTGTGAACATATCCTCGCTCACTCCGGGACACACTTTGATCCAAACGTGGTGGAAGTCTTTCTCAAGGCAGAGTGCGGAGGGAAATCAGAAACACGGTGCTCCCCATTCATATCAGAAAAAAGAAGTCCTCTTTGATCAGTCCTCATGCATATGTAGGCCTGTTATAATCTCAAACCACCCCGGAAGGCTCCGGGAACTCCTTGAAATTATTTTCATGAAGATATAGTATACTGATTACGCTTATGTTCGAGCCCCGTCATAGGCCATTCATCACAATCCCCCTCTTGTGGACTCTCCTCATCGCGCTCTCCGTAGCTTGGAATATGTACCAGAACTATACAGGGACGCTTGAGAAAGCGAGGATCGAGGCGCGGACCATTTTTGAGCACAATGTCGCATACCGGAGATGGAACGCCATGTATGGCGGAGTGTATGCAGAGGTGAGCGAGAAAAACCAGCCCAATCCTTACCTCCCGGTCCGGGGGCGGAATGTAACCACGACGAACGGCAGGAAACTTACCCTCATCAATCCCTTCAGGATGACGCGGCAGGCATACGAACTTCTCGAGAAGGAATTCCCCCACACCACAGTGAACAGGACAGTCAGCCTGAATCCCTTGAATCCAGCCAATGCTCCTGATGCTTGGGAGAAGAGGGCGCTTCTTGCCTTTGAGAAAGGCGATTTCGAGGTGAGCGAGGTCACCGAGATCAACGGCGAGCCTTACATGAGAATATTGAAGCCCTATATCACCGTCGAAGGATGTCTGAAGTGCCACAGCATCCAGGGCTATAAGGTCGGCGACATCAGGGGGGCGATGAGCATTGCCGTCCCTCTGGCGCCCTATTATACAAGCGCGCGGAAGACAAACAGGACGATCGCGGTCACGCATCTGGTTATCTGGTTTTTCGGGACGGCCGGAATCGTTCTCTTTACCGGCTACCGGCAGAGACAGCAGAGAAGGGTCGCGGAGAGCGAATGGAAGTTCAGGACATTGTCGGAATTCTCCCAGGACTGGGAATACTGGATGACCGAAAATAAAGCCATCATGTATATGTCCCCGTCGTGCGAAGCGATCACCGGTTATTCCCGGGAGGAGTTTATGAACGACCCCGATCTCCTCCACAGGATTATCCACCCCAATGACCGCGATTTATACCCTCGAGAGATGGAACCCTTGCCATCATCCCGGAGACAGGAAATCCTGTTCCGGATCCGCACCAAGCAGGGAGCTGAAAAGTGGCTCTCCCACGTGAGCGCTTCCATTACCATAGAAGGCAGGTTTCTGGGACGGCGCGTCAGCAACAGAGATATTACCGACTACAAAAAGATGGAAGAGCAGCTCATCCAGTCCCAGAAAATGGACTCACTCGGCCATCTCGCCGGGGGGATAGCGCACGACTTCAATAACCTTCTCACGGTAATGAAGGGCTCCGCCTTCATGCTTCAGGAAGAGATCAAAGACGAGAGCGGCGGCATCAAGCAGTACATCCAGCACATCCTCGATTCAGCCGAGATGGCCCAGAACCTCACCTCAAAACTCCTCGTCTTCAGCCGCAAGCATTTGATCAAGCCCGAGACTGTCAGCCTGAACCACATCATCAAGAACGTCGCAGAGCTTCTCAAGCGGATTATCGGAGAAGACATAACGCTGCGCATTCATTACACCGATGCGGAATTTCCGGTCTTCGCCGATCCCCACCAGATCGAGCAGGTCATCATGAACCTCACGACCAATGCTATGGATGCCATGGCCGGGGGAGGAATCCTCACCATAGAAACCCAGCCTGCTGTGTTCGATGGGAACGGGGCAGGATCGCGGGAACCAAAGCCGGGAACGTATATGACCCTCATGGTCCATGATAGCGGAACCGGAATAGACCCAAAAGACATTCCCCATATCTTCGAGCCTTTCTATACTACCAAGGAGGACAAGGGCACCGGCCTCGGGCTCTCGATGGTGTACGAGATCATCAAGCAGCACCAGGGATTCATCGAGGTATCGAGCGAAACAGGGGAAGGGACGACCTTCAGGATGTACCTGCCGGCTGCAACCGGGCAAGCCGATACCAGATCAACGGAACACGCCAAGGAGGGAAGAGAGGATTTCAGGGGATCGGGAACCATCTTGGTCGTTGAGGATGATATGAACATGAGGGAGTTCCTGAAGGATATTCTCGATAAATTCGGGTATGCGGTCATTCTCGCCGCAGACGGTGATGAAGCTGTTGCGAAATACAAGCTCTTTCGTCAGGGAATTGATCTCGTGATTCTCGATATCATTCTTCCGAAGAAGAACGGCAAGGAAGTGTATGATGCCATTCGGCAGATGAATCCCGACGTCCCTGCGTTCTTCGTCAGCGGATATACGAGGGATGTATTGAACGAAAAGGGGATATGCGGAGAATATCTCGAGTTTATTCCCAAACCGGTTGAGGTGAAGATGTTCCTCGCGAAAGTCCGGTCTCTCCTGAAAGACAATAAGAATTCTCCGGTGGACAACAGCTAGCCCTCGATATTCATATATTTCTGAAAGGCTATAGCATCATCCCAAAGAGCTACAGCTCACAGTCGCATATGTCCTGAAGAGTACAAATTCTTGCAGTTTCCCTTGACCTGTGATAAAATGCTGCGGAAAATCCTGTATTCTCATGTCCTCACCTTCGGGAGGGCGAATACTAAAGCAGCGAAAGGAGCAGGAGTATGTATTGTTCTGTACATGGAAGATGTCCGAGCGGCAAACCTTTCCGGTCTGTTTTCGGGAAGATGGGTATCACCGTTATACTGGTGTTTATTGCTGTTGTCGGTCTCATTTCGGCCTCTCATTCTGAAGTTCAGGCTGCAATCCGTTGCGGTATATGGTGTCCTTATGTGAGCGAACAGGGTGTCCCTCCGCTCTCTTCCTTCACCGCCCGCGGGATCGAGGCGAGCTTTATCACGGGAAACATCGATGCGGACGCTCTCTCGGCCTACGATGTCATTTTCTTCGGGCGGTCAGGGATGATCGGCAATTTCCCGCCATGCCCCGGGGTCATTACGGATATCGATGCGCTTATCAGTTGGGTGGAGAGCGGCGGCGGTATTATCGGTGAATCAAATGCTTTCATCTATGATTCAAATGCCTGGCGGGGAGTGGATTGGTCGAGCAGGCTCAGCGTCGTGGCAGGCGTATCAGGACCTCCCGTTGGATACGACTATGGGACCGGCGACCTCCCTGTCACGATCAGCCTTCTGGATCATCCCGTCGCAGATGGGGTAGCGCCATATTTCATTCTTGCCGGAAGTCATGCGCACGCGTGGGATGCGGTGCTTGATACCACCAAGAATCCGAGTGCCGTTGCCGTAGCGGTGGTCGGTGACGGTTATATGGATGCTCCGATCATTGCAGCGGAGTACGGGAGGGGTCGAAGCGTCTATTTTCCGACAGCGCTTGGATTAGGATTCATAGATTGGTCAGTCAATCCTGATTATGAGAAGTTGTTCTTGAATGCTGTAGTGTGGGCAGCACATGGTGACGTCATTGCCGTGCAGATTGACATAAAACCGGGAAGTGACCCGAACTGCTTCAATAATAATGGATCAGGGGTAATCCCTGTCGCCATTCTGGGCTCTCCGGATATTGATATCTATCAGATCAATCCCGAATCCATCTCACTGGAGGGGCTTGCGGTCAGAGCTGTCGGAAAGAGTAACAAACTGCTTGCCCACTATGAAGACGTAAATTTTGACGGTTATCAAGACCTCGTTGTCCAGATTGAGGATTCAGATCGAGTATTCTCGCAAGGGACCTCCTCGGCGAAGTTGACGGGTACCCTGTATGACCAAACGCGGATCGAGGGAATTGACTCCATCTGCATTGTTCCGTAACAAGTGCGGGGCGGAGAATTCCTCCGCCCCGACACCACCTCCCTTGGTACGCTCGATTTGCCGCAGCGCTTGTAAAATTCCGGGATGCGCGCTGTATGAGAGCGCAGGATTCATCCCTTGAGATAGGCGCTCGCCTGCCCGTAGACGGAAGGATTCTCCTCGGGCGATATCCGTTCCACAATGATTCCCAGTGCGGTCATGACTTGTTGCTTGAGCCGCGGCTTCAGCTTCTTGACCTGCTGGAATGCATTGAGGAGCCGTCCTGCAGTTACGGCGTTGATCGGTGCGAGCTCGATGACTGTATCGGCTACCCACTCAATGCCCCGGTCGGTCCAGACCATTTTGTTGTTTACCGCCATGGGAAGGAAGAGTGCCCGGCTCCAGGTCGGCTGAGTAATGTCGAAACCCGGCCGTTTCTTCTCCGCCTCGATCATGTCAAAGACGTCCTGCCGTGTGCCGCTCGAGACAACCCTGAGGTAGTTCGCATACCCGCTGAGATTGACGTGCCACGCTTCATAGATCTGCTCGAGGACAGCACGACGTGAAGGAGATGAGCTCCGGTTGAGGGCCGTGAGGGCGGATACCCGGTCGGTCGCTGCCGTGGCGCGGGAGAGATGGGTAAGGATGATCTCATGGCTTTCCATTGAGTCATCGATGGCGATCAGATCGAGGAGAACATTCTTGAGCATCCGGTCTTCGATTCCCTCCTTCGGCGGTGTTCTCTGTGCCGCCGGAGAGGCGCCGATACGGGCGAACTGTTCGATGAGCTGGTCCCTGAATCTGCGGTTCACCGCGAGCATCAGCTTCTCCCGGACTGCGACAAGTTCCTGGTACCAGGTGCCGTAGGTACGGTCCAACGGCTGCTCGTCGATGCGGAGGAAGTATGCCTTGAGGGCGGAAGGAATTGTTTCACGGAGCATCTCGCCATAGAGTTCAAGCCAGGAAGGGCTCACATTGTCCTGGAGATTCAGGAGGAGCCTGATCCTCTCCTGGTCAGTGATCTGCCGCATGGCATCGACACGGTTGTAGGCATTGGGGTCCATCCGTGCCTGCAGAGAGAGTTTTTCCCTCGCTGTATCCGTGAGCGTGATAGTGCCGTAGAAAGAGTAATCCCGGTTGATGGACGCGAATGCCGGCGCCTTGGAAATATTCTCGAACACAAGCTCACCGCCGGCATCGCGGAGCTCGAAGACCCGGCCGGTGCCGGCCATATCCCTTCCGTCTTCGCCTACGAGCGCCAGCTCGATAGGCAGGTGAAAGGGAGCCCCACCTTCTTTGAGCTCCTGCCGAAAGGTAATACGATACTGCTGCAGCGCTGCATCATAGTGCGTAGCCGCTGTCACCTTCGGATACCCGATGGTGGCGAGCCACATCTTCTTAAACTGCTCGAGTGAACGTCCCGTGACCTCTTCAAAACAGTCGAAGAACTGGTCCGTGTTCGCGTTCCCGTTTCGATACCGGGAAAAGTAGAGTGATTTGCCTTTGATGAATGAGTCCCGCCCGAGGATGAGCCTGAGCATCCTGATTACCTCAGCAGCTTTCACATACGTGACCCCGTCAATCAACTCCTCCGGGTCGTTGAATCCCTCGCGTACGATTCTTCCAGCGTATCCGGCATCCTCGATGGCCAGGGGGCCGAGGAGCGGGTTGCGGATGCCGTCGACATGAAAGAGACGGATGAAGACAGGATCAAAAAGGTCTGCCATGAACTGACGCTCCACATCAACGGTGTAGGCCTCATTGAGCCAGATGTCAAAGGGCGATTCCATGGTCGTCTCACTCCCGCACTGGTTGTGCTCGAACTCGTGGGCAATGACAGCATGGGCATAGAGCAAGGCGGTATCGAGCGTATGCTCGTTGATGAGCGCCGCGTCGGTGACAATGGTTGTGTTGCCTGCGTTTTCCATGCCTCCGAAGTTCGATTTGTTCATGCAGATGGTCCGGTAGGTGTCGACCCGGTATTCATAATCCTGGGTCTTTCCTATCCAGAGGATCGACTGCTTCAGTATCTCAAGGGGAATCCGTACCTGATCCCGGGTGCCCGGTGGGACCAGATATTCAAGACGGACGGTACGCCCTGAAGGATAGGTCAGGGTATCGGTAAGCTCGTCCCAGGTGCCGGCGCAGACGATGAAGAGATAAGGTGCCATGGGTATGGGGTTTTCATAGGTGATGATCTGTCTTCCCTGCGCGCCCGGCTTCGGTACCGGCCTGCCCGAGGGATTGGTTTTCTTGCTGATGTTTCCGTTACTGATGAGATGGGTGTATCGCGAATCAGTCTCGATGGTTGTGGTCATGGTGCACTTGGCGCGGCAGTCATCGAAGACCGGCATGATGCGCTGGAAGCCCCACTGCTGGCACTGAGACATGTATTGCTGGGGTGCACCCGAAGGAGTGGTATCCTTGTAGATCCCTTCGAGGATATGGTCCGAGGGAAAGCAGCGGGTGAGGCTCTTCACAGAGAATATCTCTCCTTCCTTGACCGGCCGGGGAAGCTTTACCGTGAGCTTGTCCTTCCCGCGCAGGTATTCATGGGAGAGCGGAATGCCCTTGTCCGCAGGGCCGGTACACCATTCGACGCCGATGATCTCAAGCTCCTTGGCATCGAGCTGGATTTCTTCGAGCGCACTCTTTGCGGTCATTTCGAGGCAGTTCGTCGCTTCCACACGATCATCGAAAAAATTCAGATAGATGGTGAGGTGGTTGAGCTTCACCGGCAACTCTCCGAAGTCTCCCCGCTGATATTTATACCGCCGTTCCGTCATGTTCCTCTCCTCTTCAGGGGATCGATAGATAGATTATACTGTAGCAGTGAATATTTTTATCCTCATCTGAGATTCGGGTATGCATTAACAGGGCTCATGAGGAAAGCTGGTACAATAAGGATACGAACAGGGAGAAAAGAAGCATGGACCCCTATGGCAAAAAAGAGCTTCTGTCATTCTATGACCGCCACCTGAAAGACTTCGGCGACCATCCACAGGCCGTGCGGTGGACTCCCGAGGGGCAGATAAAACGGTATGATGCGTTCTTTGCAATCGCGGGTGACCTCACCGGCAAGAAGCTTCTTGATTTCGGCTGCGGCAAGGGTGACTTTTATGGATTTCTGCGATCAAGGGGCGTTTCGCTCTCTTACTGCGGGATCGATGTGAATGAACATCTCATCTCTCTTGCCAGGAGCAAATATCCCGGGATCGAGTTCCGGGCCCTCGATATCGAAGAAGAACGGTTCGATAGGGATTTCGATGTCATCATCGCCTGCGGGGTCTTCAACCTGAGGATCGGGGGAATCGGCGACTCGATGCATGCCGTTTTGAAGATCCTCTTCGGCCTCTGCAGAGGCGCTCTCCATTTCAATGTCCTCTCCGCGCATGCTCCCCTGAAAGACGTGGAGCTCCACTATGTGGTCCCTGATGAGATACTGAAATTCGCGCGGAGAGAGCTCTCACCCCGTGTCACCGTGAGGAACGATTTCGTCGAGGGGGACATGTACCTGTCCGTCATTCGTGAAAAGGGCTGAGGGGTCAGGAACGGCAATGGATATCGAAGCGGTAGCGGAACGGGTGAAATACAACTGCAATGTCTCTGACGCGGGAGGGTGGGGGTATTATTCAATCTGTGGCCTGCTCATGCGGATGCGGGACCTCTACCGGCACGAACATTCAATGAAGCCCTGGCAGCCGCTCGGCGATGAGGCGCTGGATTGGGTAGCAGAGCGTGAAGCCCTTTGGGATGAACTCGGGGACAAGGAACCCGGAGAGATTGTTCTCAACGGAAAGAGCCATAGCCCCTTCGATGTTGAGGGGATCAATGCTATACTCACCAAGCACGGGTATGTCTATGGCGGTGGGTTTGGAATGTTCAACAAGCCGACCTTTTTCC
Source organism: bacterium (assembly GCA_050268805.1). GTDB lineage: Bacteria > Nitrospirota > Thermodesulfovibrionia > Thermodesulfovibrionales > BMS3Bbin05 > JBLNHB01. The sequence goes on from JBLNHB010000019.1 coordinate 9,976, forward strand.
TCGCCCGGCTCAGAGAAAAGAGCGAGGTCGAGGGTTTCACCGTTTATTTCGTGGGCGAGGAGATCGTCAGGGACATCTCGGCATCTCCTGCTATGCTCCAGGACAGAACGATCTTCATCCGGCATGAGCCCATGCAGGCGATCCTCTGGGACAAATTCCTCCACCTGAAAGGACGGAAGTTCGGCGGAGCCCTGAAGGAGGCCTTTTCCCTCTATGGAATCAGCGGCGCGGAGGAGCCGTCAGAGACCCTCTTTGAAAAGTTCGGCGAAATTTCCTCCGACATCTCCGCTCTCCTCATCCGCCACGAGCTCGGTGAGGTGGTTGAGAATGACGATGCCTGGCTCGAAAT
>JBLNHB010000020.1:0-7440 GCA_050268805.1 bacterium
CCGGTCAGGATCGCGATATCGACGATGTAATCCCTCGCCGCGAGCGGCACCGCAAGAATGACCAGGAAGACCGGAATGAGGAGCACATCCCTGGTTACGCCCGGCATCCGGGACAGGCAAATAGCACTGAATCTGCTCCGGTATCCCGACAGATACTGCCAGAGGGGAAGGAGGATGAGGAGCGCGCCGAAGAGGATGGCCGCGTTTCTAAAACCGCCGAAGGGAAGGAAGAGCACGAAAAACCAGAGCGGTATCAGGATGAATCTGACCGCCCCCGCCATTTAAACCTTTTCCTCCGATTTCCTGCCGAAGAGACCGGTCGGCTTGAAGAGGAGAATGACGATCATGACGATAAAGGCATAGGCGTCTTTATATTCACTCGAAAGATAGCTTGCGCCGAAACTTTCCATGAGACCGAGGAGGAGACCGCCGAACATCGCGCCGTAGATGCTCCCGATCCCGCCGAGAACAGCGGCGGTGAATGCCTTGATCCCCACTATGTACCCGATGAAATAATTCACGAGCCCGTAGTACATGCCGACCATGAGGCCCGCGATCGCTGCGAGCCCCGAGCCGATGATGAAGGTCATCGAGATGACGCGGTCGATATTGATCCCGAGGAGCGAAGCCATGACCTTGTCCTGGGCGGTCGCGCGCATCGCCTTTCCGATGCGTGTCCTGTTGATGAAGAGATGAATCGCGAACATGAGAATACCGGAGAAGAGAATGATAAAGAGCTGGAGGTAAGTCGCCTTCAGGCCCGAAAGCTCAATCCCCGAGGCGCCGAAATAATTCGGAAAGACCTTGTCCGTCGCGCCCTGCGTGAGCATGACGTAATTCTGGAGGAAGATCGACACACCGATTGCGCTGATGAGCGGGCTCAAGCGGTGCGCTGTCCTGAGCGGCTTGTAGGCGATCTTCTCGATCGTGAACCCGTAGGCCGAGGAGAAGGCAACCGCGAGGAGCACCGTCAGCACGAGTGCCAGAGGCATACTCACCGCCGTGAGCCCCGCAGCCGTGAACAGACCGAGGAAGATGATGCCGAGGTACGCGCCGATCATATAGATCTCGCCGTGGGCAAAATTTATGAGTTCGAGGATTCCATAGACCATGGTGTAACCGAGGGCGATAAGGGCGTAGACGCCGCCGAGGGTGAGACCGTTTATGACCTGTTGGAGGAACATTTGATTATCAAGGGTCCAAGAATTCGAGGGTTCGAGTGATCAAGTGGTTTGTGTTTACTCATGCATTTTCTCTTTCGCTTGAACCCTTGTTCCCTTTGACCATCGTACCCTTCCTTCTTATGGTTTCCAGTATTCGACGAACGTGCCGTTCCGGACGATCCATACGATATAGGGTGAGACGGTCACATCGCCTTTTTCATTGAACTGTATCGTCCCCAGTGCGCCGTCATGGCTCATGGAATGCATCTTTTCGGAAACGACCTGCCCATCGGTTGTATTCGCTTCCTTGACGGCGCTCAGAAGGATATTCGCAGCGTCATAGGCATAAATCGAATAGGCGCCAATGTCTCCATACTTCGAAGTGTACTTTTCAATAAAGGTTTTCGCGGTGGGTATGTTCTTGGGATCGGGGCTGAAGGTGATGTAGGTCCCCTCGGCAGCCTCTGCACCAGCAATCTCGATAAAGATCGGCTCGATAATCCCGTCTCCGCTCATAAAAGGCACCTTGATGCCAAGCTCGCGGGCCTGTTTCACGAGCAGTCCGCCCTCAGGATAGATGCCGCCGAAATAGATGAGCTCAGGTTTCTTCTCCTTGACGCTCGTCAGAACAACTTTGAAATCCTTATCGCCCTTGATGATACCGTTGTAGGAGACCACCTCGACCCTGGTGCCGAGGGCCTTCTTGAACTCGTCCACGAGCCCTTGGCCGTAGGTCGTCTTGTCATGAATGAGCGCAACCCGTTTGAGTTTGAGCTGTTCCGTAACAAACTTCGCGGCAACACTCCCCTGCTGGTCATCCCTCCCGCAGATCCTGAAGACCGACTTGAATCCCCGGTCCGTAACGGCAGGATTCGTTGATGCCGGAGTTATCATCGGGATTCCCCCCCTGCCGTACACTTCCGAGGCTGGAATCGAGCAGCTCGAATTGAAATGGCCGACGACCCCGATCGCACCGTCATTCACAATCTTGTTCGCCACAGAAACAGCCTGTTTGGGGTCAGACTGGTCATCGCCGACGATCATTTCAATCTTCTTCCCGAGGACACCGCCTTTCGAGTTCCATTCTTCGACGGCGATCGCCACGCTGTTCTTGAAATCAGACCCGAACTTCGCCTCGGGGCCGGTCATCGGGCCAGCAACCCCGATCTTGATGACATTCTCCTCTTTCTTCTGGCAGCCAAGGAAGACCAATGCGAGCAGAATTAATACAGCGGCAAGTCTCTTCATAGCTACCTCCCGTGAGAAAACATGTGATTTCAGGTCATAGAATCGGTCGCACATTGAGGACAAAGCTCTCCCGATTGGAGGACATTATACCACCTTAACGGGGAAAAAGAGCAGGTTGAGGGATATGTCAGGGTTTCGATGCCTGGGGAGACGACCCTTTCCATGTCGGGGGAATCACATCTTTCAGGAGGACGAATTGATACCCTTTCGCCTTGAGTTGCGAGACGATATCGGCAATCGCTTCTTTGGTATGCCACCCCCGTCCATTGATATGGAAAATAAGAATGCTGCCGGGCTTCGCTTTCCTGAGGACTCGTTTTACCAAATCTTCCTTCATCACCCTCTCGTCGGGGTCGCCACTCTCAAAGGTCCAGTGGACGACGGCATAACCGAGCCGTTCAACCTCTTCCAGAGAACTGTCGTCGTACTCACCGAAAGGGAACCTGAAGAAGACCGGCTTCCTGCCGGTGAGCTTCTGAATCAATGTGCCGTTTTTGAGGACATTCTCCTCGACAATCTTTCTATCCTTACCTTGATAGTGGAGATGCCGGTATCCGTGGCTCTCCAGCTCGATGAAGTCGAGACTGCTCAGCTCTTTGATTTTTTCCCGGTTATGTTTGATGAACATTCCGCTGAGGAAAAAGGTGGCAGGTATCTTATTCTCCACGAGATAGTTGAGCACTCCCTCATCAAACGGAGCAGGAGGGATTGTCGAGCAGGCGTCAAAGGTGAGGGCGACGAGTTTTTTGTCTGTATCGAAATGGGTTACCGGCTGCGATATGACGACGGATGCCGCGAGAAGAGTCGCTATGGTATGCACGCTGAATATCACTGACATGCTCACCGGTTTCCGGTCTTTTTCAGGACCAGGTATTGCAGGGCCATCAATCCAACCATAACCAGTGCGACAACAATGTAGATGAAATACTTATAGCGTTCGGTAAAGGGAAGACTCTGTACATGTCCGATGAAATTCGCATTTCTGGTCTGTTGGCCAACAGGAAAAATCGGTATATTTTCCAGGTCCTGTTTTACAACAAGCCCTGAGATGTCGTACTGAGGGCTCTTTGCATTGAGATTCCCCCAGAACACATAATATTTTTCCGGCCGGTTCATGGTGAACACCAGCGCCTTTCTGTACCCCGAGACCGTGATTCCGTTAATCTTCAGCGGCGGACTGTCATAGTTTCTTATGACGAGTTTCATCTCCTTAGTAGAAATCTCGGGAAAGGTCACCCAGAGCTTCGACTCTTTGACGTTTTCGGTTTCAAACCGAAAGAGCATCTCCTCGGCCCACTTTCTCCACGCCCCGCCCTCCCCTTTAATCAGGATATCAACTCTCCGCTGAAAGTTTGTATCGTTCGTGTGAATCTGCACCTTTCTGAAGGGATAGTCAGAATGCATTCTGACAAGGAGCGAGCTCTCTTTGCTCCGGGCATCGGTCTCATACCGTTGCAATCCCGCAGGAACGGTTGATTCGATCCCGGGATCTGACTTCTGATAAGAAACCTTCAAGCCGGTTATATTCAGCGGTTTGTCATTGTTATTGATGAGCTTTATCCCGAGATATTGGTAATGCGATTCAGGGAATGTTATCTTTGTGTGCTTCAGGGTATCCTCCCGGGTATAGTTAAAAATGACCGCATCGCTCCGGAGAGTATTCCAAGTTCTTGCATCCTGACTGCCGAAAACCTGGACCTGTCGGTAAAAATTCTTTTCCTCGGTGATTATTTCAAGAGTGTTGTAGAGGACCGGGGTCTTTTCCAATGCTCCTTCAAAGTATGTCTCATTCTTATCCGTCACCGAAAGATTGAGCATCCTGACAGGGAGATCTACGGCCTTTGCATCAGGCGCCCGTGTCACAATTTGGTAAGGAACCTCGACCTTGCCGCTGGTCAGGATTCGTATGTCCGAGAAGGAAACTCGCGTCCCCTGACCGGTAAAATACCACTGATCAAGATATATCCCTCCCAGGGGAGGCAACTCGCCTCCGGGGGGGACCAGTATTTCGGCATACATCTCCCAGAATTTTTCATCAAAGTCAGCAAAGGATATGACGGTGAGAGCCGGAAGGGAAAGCATGAACACAAGCACGGAAACAGTTTTTTTCATCATGTCCTATCCTCTCCAAAGAGACGGTGTTTAAACCGGTTATAAAAATACGACACGATCAGCAGAACCAACCCGAGGATCACAAAGGAGACGATCCGGTAGAGGGTCCCCAGTTCCGACAGGTCGATCAGGAAGACCTTGAAGATCGTAATTGCCAAAAGAACGATACCGAGTATCCTCAGCAGTCTGACCTTTTTGATGATGCCAATGCTCACCAGCGCGAATGCGTAGAGTGTCCATATGACCGAGAGGGAGAGCTGCAGCGCATATCTGATATCTACAAGTGCGGGATAGGAACCATAGGCCTTGTACCGGTAAAAATCGTAGGTCTCTGCAGAGAGGAGATAGAGCGACACGAACTGGGTAATGATGAGCATGCCCGGAATGACCATACCCTCATCGTGGAGCAGTCTATCCTTATTCCGGTACAGCAATGTAAGAGCGATATAGAATGTGGCAATAACAAAGGCGCAGACAAGAAACCTCGTATTGAGCACCGGGACGAACCGGTCAAAAGCGCCGAGAATGAGCTGTGCCTCATAAAAAAACTTGACGACTACAAGGACGGCGAGTGCGTATGATACGACCCGCAAGCCGATCCGCTTAAGCCGTAATCCCATGAATGCAAAGATCGCCATCTCAGCGGCGAGGGCGGCGGATATCCAGCCGCGCTCAAAAATCAAGAAGAGAGCGATGATATGGAAGATCACCGAGACCCCTGAAAAACTGTGAATGGTCATTGTCTTCTCAGGAGCCCTCATCACAACAATCCCTGCCAGGAGGACTTCGAGGATTGACACGGAGAGGACAAAGGATTTCAGGGTCCAGTTGTTCTGATAATCATTCTGGATATAAAATGCCAGAAGCAGGAACGCAGCACCGGCAAAAATATAGCTCAGATCGTGATAGGATTCATTTTTCCTTGATACCGTCTTCGAGAGAACCACCGAGAGATAATAAAAGATAAAGAAAACGGTGACCACACCAAAGGCAATCGCCCGCTGGTCCGGCGTGTAGAACCTGTCATGCCATAAGGCATACATAGTAATTGTGGCAATAAACGAAAGAATCCCGAGTGAACGCCAATTCTTGAAATAAACGACGGTCATGATGCCGGCATCGAGAAGAAGGATGTACGAGAAGAGAGAGATCGGCCTGTTCTCCCCGGTTGAAAGCATGAGAGGGGTGAGGAAGCCGCCGAGCAATCCAAGGATCGCTATGGAACGCGCAGAATACCTGACCGAAAGGGTAATGCCCGTCGTGGTAATGACGAGTAAAGAGAAGAAGGCCATGATCTGTGATATGAGGTGATAGAATGCAAAAGCCGCATAGATCGAGACATAGAGAATCGCGATACCGCCGCCGGTGAGTATCTGTCCGTAGATCCTCCAGTGCTTCCGAGCCTGAAAATACTCTCCCGAGCCGATAAAGCCGATGCCGGAGACGATGCCGAGGATGATTCTTCCGGTCTCACCTATGAGCTTGTTATCAAAAGAGTATTTGAGAAAAAAAGCGACGCCAAAGATGATCGCCACCATCCCGATCCTCCCGATCCATTTCGTCCCGATAGCGCTCTCAAGAGATGCATCGGATGGTGACTGTACGGCAGGTTTGATTTTCTTCTCTGCCGGCTTCGGGGGCAATGGCTGGACTTTCAGCTGCTCAATTGGCCTCCCCGGGAGTGTTTTTTTGATTTCAGAGATATCGGACTCAATCCTGTCGAGCCTTTCCATAATGGAAGAGACCAATTTCGAGATATCTTGATCCATTCAGAGTCCTTTCAGAAAGAGTATTCTATTGTATCGTCTTTTCACGAAAAAAATTCACCCACTTTCGGCTCTCTCGGTCACATGAAAAACCGTCGATCACTCATCACCGAAATTTGTAGTTTGTAGAACTCGGGAGTACAATAGAAGGTAAATCATCACCTTTTCTACCCAAAGGAGGGATTCATGGAGCTCTTTGACGCCATCAGAACGAGGAGGAGCACCCGGAGATTCAGCGATAAACCCGTCGAGGAGGAAAAGCTCAGGGCAGTTTTAGAAGCTGTCCGGATGGCGCCCTCCTGGGCCAACATGCAGTGCTGGAGGTTCATCGTCGTGAAGGAAAAAGCGACGAAGGCAAAGATAAGCGAACTCTCTTACGTGGAGTCGTTCTTCTCTCCCCGCGGGTACAAGGTAAACCCTGCCAAGAAAGGCCTCGCGGAGGCGCCGGTCGTGATCGTCGCCTGTGCCGATCCGTCCCAGTCAGGCGTCCTCTGGGACCAGCACTATTACCTGACCGACATCGGTATCGCGTCGCAGACCCTCATGCTCGCCGCGCATGGATTGGGATTGGCAACAGTCTTTGTCGGCGTTTTTGAGGAATCACAGCTCCGCGAGCTTCTCGGCGTCCCCCGGGACATCAGGATCGTGGGTCTCTTCCCGGTCGGGTATCCGCTCGAGGAGAAGAAAGAGGGACCTTCCCGCAAACCGCTCGGTGAGATCGTGTTCTCAGAGAAATGGAAATAGACTCTTTCTGTTCCCTGCTCTCCGAATCTTGGTCATTCCGCAATGACGAGAGGCGTAAAAGGACATTCCATGAACGCAGTTGTTTTTGATGGAGAGTTGAGATTCATCAAGGATTATCCCGTTCCCGAGCCTTCTGGGAACGAGGCCCTTATCAGGGTCCTCATGGCAGGCATTTGCGCCACCGACCTCGAGATCATCAAGGGATACAAAGGCTATAAGGGGATTCTGGGCCATGAATTCGTGGGCGTAGTGGAGAAAATGCATGGTCACGACACGAGTCTCATCGGCAAGCGGGTTGTCGGCGAAATCAACATTGGGTGTGGTTCATGCGATTATTGTATTCAGGGGCTCGGAAATCATTGTCTGAACCGGAAAGTCCTCGGTATTCAGGACAAAGACGGGGCCCT
>JBLNHB010000021.1:0-2931 GCA_050268805.1 bacterium
AGTCCCGTCAGGGTTGCCAGCGCCAGCCATGTTTCAAGGTCGGTCATCCATTCCATAGATATCTCCTGAGCAGAGTTATTAATCAAGAATTCCTCCCCCTCGATGGGGGAGGGCCAGTGGGGGTGATTGGTTTTGCCGTTCACCCTCCCCTTTATCCCCTCCCAACAAGGGAGGGGAGTATTTGATGTCTCGAGGGTGTCTATTGTTAGAAGCCGCGGACGTGAAAACAAGTGCCCATTCTTTCTCAAACGTATGATAGGGAAGAGTCGGAAGCGGAGTCAACTGCTACAGAACCGCTCCACCTCCTGAGCAGGAATCAACTTTTCTCCGGTCATTATGATAAACTGACTGTCACGGAAAGCTTCCATGCATAGTTCATTCGACAGGGATACAGGAAAGGGCAGAGCGGTCATGGTTTTTGCGGCGCTGCTTATGGTGGTCTCTCTCGCTTGTTGCAGTACCCCTCTGCGCATGCAGGACGATTTCGACACCGTCACAAGAGCCTATGGCGATGTCCTCCGCTGGAAAAAGTTTGAAGGTGCGAGCTCCTTCGCGTCCTCTCAAATCCGGGATGAATTCGAGGAGCGGATGAGACATGCGACGGACGTCGTGGTGGTCGATTACCGAATTATTAATTCAGAATATGATGAGACGCATAAGAAGGCATCGGTGAATGCCGAGATCAGCTACCATACTTTGTCCTCGTTGCGGGTCAGGGCAATCACTGACAAGCAGACATGGTCGTATGTTGAAGAAGACGGTTCATTCCATTGGCGGCTTATGTCCCTCCTGCCGGAATTCAAGTAGATATCCTATTCTGAAATCTTCTCTTGTCCTTTTTCCCGGAGATGGGAAAAGAAGCAGAGTACAACTACTCACCTCCTGAACGACGTGTTCATATATTCCAGCTCTCCCTGAATGCGTAGCGTAGATATTCTCTATAGGAAAAGGGTTCTGAATCTGATAAGATGGTTTTAGAGAAGAAACGAAAGAGGAGGGTCCCATGAAAAAGTCGCTCGGCCAGAAGACACTCTTATATCCCACACCGGTTCTGGTGATCGGAAGCTATGACAAGGAGGGAAATCCAAATGTCATGACCGCGTCCTGGGGAGGGATCTGCTGCTCCCAGCCGCCCTGTGTCGCGGTCTCGCTCAGGAAAGCGACCCATACCTACGGGAATGTCGTCGAGCGGAAGGCCTTCACGATCAACATTCCGTCTGTCGATCTCATGCGGCAGACTGATTATTTCGGACTCGTTTCCGGGAAGAATGAGAACAAGTTCTCAAAGACGGGGTTGACGCCGGTGAAGGGAGATTTTGTGGATGCCCCCTACATCAAAGAATTCCCCTTTGTGATCGAGTGCCAGGTATTGCAGGTCGTGGAGATCGGATTGCACACGCAGTTCATAGGAGGGATCAGGGACGTGAAAGCCGAAGAGTCGGTTCTCGGCGGCCAGGGTGTTCCCGATGTCGAGAAACTGAAGCCCTTCTTCTTCACGCCCGAGAGCCGTCTCTACTATGGGGTCGGACCGATGCTCGGAAAGGCCTTCACCGTCGGCAAAGATCTGCAGAAATAGAGGTTTCCTCAGTCCGGCGGCAGCGATAAATTCTTTGAGGAGGTGGTTTATGGTTTTCAAGAGCGCGGCACGGTCTCTTCGCCTTTTCCTTATCGTGTTTGGATGTCTCTCTTTTATTATGACTGCCGGTCTCCTCTCCGCAGCAGAGGAGATCCACCATCACCACGAAGACCATGGTCATCTCACTCGCGCGAACAGTTCCCATGAAATTTCTGTGCGCCTTGAAACGAAACCCGACACCCTCGAGACGGGGAAGGAAGCGACGATTCTCTTTCATCTCATGGATGAAGACGGGAACCCGCTCCAGGGTCTGACCATGTCCCATGACCGTCTCCTCCATGTCATGATCATCAGCGCGGATTTTACCGGCTTTGCACACATCCATCCCGAGGATTTCGGGACCATAACACAGGAGATGAAGAAAACGGCAGGCTTTCCCGTCCGGTACAGTTTTCCAAAGGCCGGTCGTTACCTTATTGCCCTTGACATGGTTGTCGGGGAGACGATGGTCACGAAGCGGCTCTACGTCATGGTGAACGGAGCACCCAGGATGGGTGCTCCTGAGCATAATCTTGCCCGGGAAAAGAAATTCGGCGACTATGCCGTTCAGCTCACAACCGATCCCGGGAATATCCATGCCGGTGAGAAGGCAAAACTGATCTATCGCATTACCAGGAGCGGGGAGCCGGTCACCGACCTCGAGCCCTATCTGTCCGCGCCCATGCACATTGCCGTTCTCCTCGCCGACCTCAACAACTTCATCCATGCCCATGGCGAAATCCCGGGTTCTTCCTCCGGCCATGACCCTGCGGGGCATGTACACGGGACTGTTCAGTCGGACTTCGGCCCGGAGATCGAAGCGACGATTGTTTTTCCGGTGAGGGGTCTGTACAAGGTCTTTAGCGAGATCAAGCATAGAGGCAAAGTCATTCTCTTCGATTTCATGGTGGAGGTTGAATGATCAATGCCTGGTGGGGGCAGCATGAGCCATAGGCAACCATGGTTTTTCCTTTTCCTCCTTCTGACGGCTCTCATCCTTACGGCATGTAAGGCTGCTCCTCCTGAGAGCGTCATACGGGAGACAATCACCCGCCATTTCGAGGCAAAGAACTATCGCGTTGTCGAACTGGATATTGGCAACGTCGAGTCGGGACCCCTTGGTGAGAAGACCTATATGGCCCCTGAGGGATACCTCGTCGAGGTCAGGAAGATAACCCTCGAGGTGACCGAGGACATCGGGGAGCCCTGGAATTACCGGAAGGGCCAGGTCTTCACCTTCACGGACGCCGGGGTGAGGATCAGGAGGGAGACGGATACTGAAGAGACCTGGACCGTCGGGACGGTCTCCGGCATCC
>JBLNHB010000022.1:0-4953 GCA_050268805.1 bacterium
GCGTAGAATCCCGACGCGTACTTGGCGGCATAGCTCATGACAGGGACCATCTCGAATCCGTTTTCATCGAGTGCGTCCCTGATGGCTCCAACCCGGCCATCCATCATGTCTGAGGGGGCAACCATATCGGCGCCTGCCCCGGCATGAGACAACGCCTCTTGCGCCAAGAGTTCGAGTGTGGGATCGTTCAGAACATCACCGTTCTTCACGATTCCGCAGTGGCCGTGGCTCGTATACTCGCAGAGGCAGACATCCGTAATCACATACAGGCCGGGGACCGCATCCTTGATCGAGCGTATGGCTTGCTGGACCACCCCGTGTCCCGCATACGCCTCCGATCCTGTTTCATCCTTGTGTTCGGGAATGCCGAAGAGGATGACCGCAGGAATTCCGAGAGCATGGACTTCCCGCGCATGCTTGACCAGCTCGTCAACCGATTCCTGATAGCAATTAGGCATCGAGGATATCTCTTTTCTGATCCCTTTGCCGTAGGTCACGAACAGGGGATAGATGAAGTCGTCAGGGGAAAGAACAGTTTCCCTGACCATCCTCCTGATGACATCATTCCGTCTGAGCCTTCTCGGTCTGACAATGGGGAACATAGGTCAGCAGCTCGAACACCCGCATCCGCAGGATGGATCGTTTCCGGTACCGCAGGACCCGCCGGTCAGGACAAAGCCCTGTCGCGTTCCGTCATCGAGAAAATCAATGGTCATATCCGCAACCAGGGCGCTCATGTGTTTCTCTACAAAAACCCTGACCCCGTCCTTCTCTATCACATCATCGTTCTCCGAAGCACGCTCGGCAAGATCGAGGCCGTACGATGAGCAGCATCCGCCGCCTTCCTCAGCATATAACCGTATCCCCCACTCCTTTTTCCCCTCTGCGGAAAGGATCTCTTTCATTTTCCCGGCGGCACTGTCGGTTATGGTCAACACAACGCTCAACCTCCTTGCAAAATTTCTTTAGCTTAAAATAAAAGACCCAAAAAAGCAACACGATTCCCCTGACCGGGACCGCGCTGTTCAGGACGGCCTCCGCATTTTCATGGCAGGCTCTGATATACTGTGTTTCATGCATTTGCACCTCTCAACCCGGGCAGTCACCCAGATTCTCCTGGGCCTGATGCTCTTCTTCGGCGCCGGAGCGCTCCTGCTGAAAGCACTGATGCATGGGAAGGCGGGGCGATACCAGAAAGGGATCTGGTATGGTGTCATCGGGGCTGGTTCGCTGCTGCTCTCAATCGTCGCCTTTGGGATGGCATCGCTCGAGCTATTTCCCTGAGTCACGTTTCCACGCCCGGTATCTGGCGATATAATCGTCGGCAACTTTCCTGGGGTCAAGGGAGAGATGTCGTGCGTAATCAATGACAAATCCCCTCAGGTATACTTCAGGGGGGAGCACCTCAAATTTTTCGAGTTCGATATCCTCAAGGTAGCGCATGCGGATATTGGTCGCGAGCGCAATTTCATGAAGCCCGATCCTCAGCTTTTCCCTGATTTCCCTGAGAACCGGTCCGCTGAATGAGGCAATCTGTTCAACGTCCTTCCTCATCTCGCTGCTCGGGACGACGGGGGAGCCCTTCACTTCCTCGGCGGGGGCTTGCGCCACATCATTGAAGTAGGCGACGAGATGATGGTAGGCAACTTCAATCTCCTGGACGATATTCTGCATGCTCTCTTCCGAAAATTCATCGAGGATCGGGGAGGTGACGATGGAATCCCGCGAATACAGATCTTTCAGGTGCAGGTAAGCGTTCCGCACGTCCGTAAATGTCGCGGTCGGCGGGAGCTCGAGGATGTCAAAGTATCTCCGGTACTTCTCTTCGTCCATGGTCACACCTTGGTGAGCCTCAGTTCCTTGCGTTCGAGCAGGTTCTCGGTCACCTTTTCGATTTCCCGTGCGCACCTCGTCGAGGGGTAGGTGCGCATGAAGGCCTGCTTCCGGTTGATACAGTTCCAGATGCAGTCATCGTGTTCCACATATCCGATGTAATGGGCATGGAAACCGAAATATTTCATGCAAATGCTTTTGACCGAAGCGCCGATCCCGATGTCCTGGCTGCTCCTGATCTGGTTGAGGATGAGAAAAATCCTGAAGGAAGAAATCTCCCGCGTGAGGATCTCCCTGACGTGGGAAGAGACCCCCTTCAGATGGTCGATGAGTTCCTTCAGGTTCTTGATGCCGTACACGTTCCTTTTCTTCCAGGTATCCTGCACGATATCCTTGAGACCGTAGACGCTCAGGGTGGTCCTCAATTTTCTGAACAGGACATTTTTCAGGAACTGGTACATGTTCTCGATGGCCGTGATCTCCGGAACGATGACAACGACCATCTTGTCCGCGAGGAGAAAGGTATCGATGGTATTGTTGTGGGACCCTGCTCCGAGATCGACGATGAGGTAGTCGGCATCAAGACCCTTGATCTGCCGGAAGAACTTCTGCTTTTGGGCGTACTTGATATTGTCCGAATCGAGGGAGTGGAGGTCTCCCGTGATGAGTCCCAGGTCACCGATGCCCGTGCCGACGATGAGGTTATGAAGAGAAACACGGTTCTCAAAAAAATCGGTCAATGAATTCTTCGGCCTGTTGATCCCGAGAAACGAATGGAGATTTGCGCCGCCGAGATCCGCATCGATGAGGATGACCCGCCTGCCCTTCAGTGCGAGGTAGCTCCCGATACTGCTGGTGACAAAACTCTTGCCGGTACCGCCCTTGCCACCCGCGACCGCCCAGATCTCACACTCTTTTTTCCCGTCCCCGGGTTCGTGCTCGAGCAATAATTTCATGCAGCTACTTTATTCGATACCGGTGCTGCCTTCCGGAGTTTCGTACTGTCCGCCAAAGTCTCCTCATGTCCCGAAGGGATTCTCACCACGTTCCTATTATAAGAGAAAACAACCGTTCTTTGCATTCACTTCTTTTCGTCCCGACATCGCTTCATGCTGAGCAATGATCACGGGATCACTCTTCCTCTGTTCACGACATGAGCAACGAGGCAATTTTAGCATTATTGACAATCGAGAAGGCATGTGCTTATATTAGGGAGGCACCCTGGTGCTCATTTCACCCCCACGAAGGAGCAGTGTATCATGGCCCCAGAAAACGTTGAGAGAAGGAAGTTCAACCGGAATACCCATACATCGCTTATCGAATACGCGTTCCATACCGAGGGTGATGTCACCAAGGACTCGACGGCAAAGGGGATAACGGTCAATGTGAGCGACACCGGTCTCTGCATCTATCTTTTTAATCCCGTAAATGAGGGGCAGGAAATGAAGATCTTCAAGGGCCTTTTTGCGAGTGAATCCCTGTCGGCGCGAGTCAAGTGGTCCAAGCAGATCACGGACGACATCTATAAGGCAGGACTGGCCTTTCTCCATCCCGGAAAACCTCTCTTCCCTGCACGGAAAGACTGATCCTTCCCCTTCTTTGAGCACCGGGAACCCTGCAGACGACCGGACATCCGCAGTCCCTTCACTCCGGAGATCCGGTGTTTAGATCTCTCACCGTACACCAAGATGTATATGCAGGAGGGAACATCATGCCGTCACCTCTGCAGCGGATGAGACCAACACAGCTACGTCGGGAAACACTCCTGCCGGTGAATGCCCTGCTCACCGTACTGTTCCTTCTCTCTGCGGCTGTTCCGCTCGCCTCCGCGAAAGTACAGTCCGCCCGTCTCTCTGTCGATGTGCAGCCGAGCCAGTGGAAAGCCGTGCGGCTCCAGAATCTTCCGGCAACCGCATCCATCAAGGTCGAGATCAGGAGTTCCGGCACAGCCACGGTATCCCTCTTAGACGAATCCCAGTTTCAGAACTATCCGGAGGTTCAGCGTCCTCTCTTCCAGGGCACGGTGCAAGACAAGCTTTCCTTCGCGGTAAAGATCCCGGCAGACGGCGCCTATCTTGTCGTCTTTGACAACAAATCGAAGATCCGCATCATTACCCTCGATGTGGTGATTACCGGCGCGAGCGGCGCCGACGCGATGGTACTTGACGGCAATCCGCCTGGAGACCAAGAAGATGCCCTCGGAAAGACCCTTAGCGCCTTCGGGCAGGAACTCAGGAAGCTCTTCATCTTTAAACCTTTTCCCATCACTGCGAAGACCTGCGGAAAGGAAACCGCCTTGAGCGGGCCGGAGGGGGTAGTGCTCTGCATGGAGTTCGTGAAGAAGATCTCCGATACCATGGGAAGCAAAGAGAAGACCGTGAATGCCCTTCTCTTCACGGTGTTCCATGAGGTCGCCCACAATCTTCTCTCCCAATGGGGATACCCTTTCGCCGACAATGAGGAAGTAGCGGACGATTTTGCTACCGCGATCATGATGATGCTCGGACAGAAGGAACGCCTGAGCGCAATGACGGAGTTTTTCATCTCCAATCCGACTTCAAAGGAGCTGCTGGCAAAAGCCTTTCAGGGTGATCGCCACCCGCTCTCGATTCAACGGGCGAGGGATATCCTGAGATGGACAAAGGATCCGGAACGGATCAGGCGTTGGCAAACCGTTTTCGTTCCCCACATGCAGACGGAAGTTCTGGAAAAGTTAAACGCCACCAGGCCCGCATGGGCGGACTCGGCGCTGATCGAACAGGAGTTGAAAATTCGCACGGTTCTCCGCCACCGGTAAAATCCGCTCACTCGCCGCGTCCTGAGAATGCGATCGCGCTCTCGAGGGACTCATCGAATTTCAGGAGCTCACGGCGCATGTGGAAATGTCTCCGCTGCGCGGAGCGCTGTACGTGTCCGGCAAACATCTTTCCTATCCTCCTCCCCAGCACCGTCGCCGCATCCGTCCAACGCCTCGCCAAGAAGCCGAGGGACTTCTCGAGATAACCGGCAAAGAGATGATCTTCAAGAGAGACAATGGCCTCATAACTGCCCGGGTCTCCCTGACGCCCGCACCTGCCGAAGAGCTGACGATCGATCCGCTTTGCGTCGTGAAGTTCCGTT
>JBLNHB010000023.1:0-4093 GCA_050268805.1 bacterium
CTCCTCTTCTCTAAGCCGCCTGCGATAGCCGGAACGATAGATACCTCATCTCCGTCCTTAGCCATGGTCTGCTCTGCCTTCAGAAACCGGATGTCCTCCTCGTTCACATAGAGATTTACAAATCTCCTGACTTTCCCGTTCTCCGAAATCCTCTCGGCGATTCCCGGGAATTGCCGGTCGAGATCACTGATCACATCTGCGATTGTGCCTGCTTTTGCCTCAACCTCTTCTTTGCCGCCGGTGAGTCTCTGGAGCGGTGTTGGAATGCGCACTTTGACTGCCATCTTTACCCCCTCTATTTACGCTGGTCGATTTTCCTGAGGGCATCTTCGAACGCCTCAAGATTGGGTTTGATGTGATAGGGCTCTCCCATGTGACCGGAGAGCGCCTCCTGGGTCTTGAGCCCGTTGCCGGTTATGCACATGACCGTTGTTTCGTTTCTGTCGATGCGTCCCGATTCGATGAGCTTCTTCGTCACCGCGAGAGTCACCCCTCCTGCTGTTTCCGCGAAGATCCCCTCGGTCCGTGCAAGCTGGAGCATTGCGTCAATGATCTCCTGATCGGTCGCGTCCTCGCCGAAGCCGCCGGTCTCTTTAACGCATTTAAAGGCGTAAAAGCCATCCGCGGGGTTCCCGATGGCGAGCGATTTTGCCACGGTATGGGGTTTCACGGGAATAATAATGTCGGAATCATTCTTGATTGCCGTGACAATGGGATTGCAACCCGCTGCCTGGGCGGCAAAGACCCTGGTAGAGAGCTCTTTGAGAATGCCGATTTCCTTGAATTCTTTGAAGCTCTTCCATATCTTTGTCAGGAGGGAACCGCTTGCGCAGGGAACGACCACGTTGTCGGGCGCCTGCCAGCCGAGCTGCTCGATGATCTCAAACCCGTGTGTCTTTGAACCCTCTGCATAGAAGGGCCTGATATTGATATTCACAAATGCCCAGCGGTACTTATTCGCTATCTCGCTGCAGAGCCTGTTCACATCATCGTAGTTGCCGTCCACGGCAACGAGGTTCGGTCCGTAAACAAGGGAAGCGGCGATCTTGCTCGCTTCGAGAGAAGCGGGTATGAAGATGAACCGCCTGAAGCCGGCCCTGGCACCATGGGCAGACACGGAATGGGCGAGATTGCCTGTGGAAGCGCAGGCGACCGTATCGAATCCGAACTCCTTGGCTTTGGTGAGGGCAACAGCCACGACCCTGTCCTTGAAAGAGAGGGTAGGGTGCGCAACAGTATCATCCTTGATGTAGAGCTCCCTGACCCCGAGTTCCTCGGCAAGGTTCTGTGCCTTTATCAGGGGAGTAAAGCCGGAGAAGAGGCCCACAAGCGGCTCCCCATCGATCGGGAGAAGCTCCCGGTATCTCCAGAGGTTCTTTTCCCTCTTTTCGATCTTTTTCCTGGTCAGTGCTTTCCTGATGCTCTGATAGTCGTAGGAGATCTCGAGGGGGCCAAAGCAGAAATCGCAAACGTATATCGGCTCGATTGCATATTCACGGCCGCATTCCCGGCACTTGAGACCTTTTACGTGCCCCATCTCCTTCTCCTCCTTCAGGATCATGTCAGAAAAATTATTGTAATAAAAAACCGGGATAATTTCAAAGGGACTGAATAAAGAGTTCCTCGATCTTCCCTTCATTGATGGAAAAGGCCCTGATAACGGGAGGGTCCTGGAGGAGACTGATAATGATCGAGAGCGTGTCGGGATAAAAGGCGAGATCGACATCCTTCTGTGAAGGGAAGGCTTCTGAACCGGGGTGGGAATGGTAGATGGCGAGCATTTTTTCGCCCTGTTCTCTCATTTCCTTATGGAACCGGAGCTGCTCTTTCGGATCCATGAAATAGCTCACCGGCGACTGTTCCGTGTTCGTTGCCCTGAGAATACGGCAGGAGGCGAAATCTTTTCCGGCGAGGATCCCGCAGACTTCATTGGGATGTCCCTCCTTTGCGTGGGTTGCGATGGTCTTCAGGATATGACGGGGAAGGGTGACCGTACCCATGGGGTATCATACGTGTTTAAGAGAGGAGTTGTCAAAGGAGAGAAATGCCTGGACTTATTTTGTCAGTTTATGAGCGGGCATGGCTCCAAAATTCTTTGAAATCGATGAATTATTTCTCTTCATCGATGTTTTCAGATTTCTAAATGAATACATGGCACGGTGTCTTGACACGCTTGATTGAGAGTTTGCGCTAAGGTATCGATGCAAAAAATTTTCTCTCCAAGCCCGCTCATATTTATACATTGTGCGCGTAATCTCATTGTTATACTCCCAGGCGGAGGTGCGGAAAAGAAGAATTGTATCGATACCGAAGACGCACCCTCAAAGAATTGAAAAGTTATATTCTCTGAAGAATACCGTTCCCTTCTCCGGTATTTCTCTCATCGATTTCAATTCTTTTTTGAGGCATGCCAGCCTGGGAGATACAACCCGACCGTGGGCTAATCGTTTAACGCTGCAACACAGGCCCTCATCTTGCCGATCATGGCATGGAGCTTCTCGAATTCCCCGAAATGCAGAGACTGAGGGCCGTCAGAGAGGGCATGTTCAGGATCCGGGTGGACTTCGACCATGAGACCGTGAACACCGGTCACGGTCGCTGCGAGCGCCATCGGAGCGACCAGCGATCGATGACCGGTTGCATGGCTGGGATCGAAGATGACCGGGAGATGAGAAAAGTTCTTCACGAGCGGGATTACCGCGAGGTCTGCCGTGTTTCGGGTGGCCGTCTCAAAGGTCCGGATCCCCCGCTCGCAGAGAATGACATGGGGATTTCCTCCAAGGAGAATGTATTCCGCAGATGCGAGCCACTCCTCCACAGTCGCCGAGAGACCCCGCTTGAGGATGACCGGTTTCCTCGTTCTTCCCGCCTCCTTGAGGAGGTCGAAGTTCTGCATGTTCCTCGCTCCGATCTGGAGGACATCGACGCTCCCGGCGATGAGGGCGATATGTTCCGGACTCATGACTTCCGTAACGGTCACGATCCCCGTCTCCTTTCTCACATCGGCGAGGATTTTTATTCCCTCCTCCCGCAGTCCCTGAAAGCTGTGGGGGCTTGTTCGCGGCTTGTACGCCCCTCCCCTCAGAACAGGAACGCCGAGTTGTTTCAAGAACGACGCGGTCCTGAAAATCTGGTCCCTGCTTTCGATGGCGCAGGGTCCTGCAATGAGAAGGAGCGGGGACATACCGCCGATGGCGACATTGCTTCCCAGGGTTATAACGGTATCAACGGGGTGAAAGTCCCTGCTCACGAGCTTGTACGGCTTGGTCACATGGATGACCTCTTTGATTCCTTTGAGGCCTGAGAATGGGGCGTCATCCACCCAGCCCTGGTTGCCGATAACGCCGACCGCGGTTCTCTCGGCGCCGGGGATAATGACGGGCTTCAGACCGAGGGAGGCTATGGTGTCGCGTATCTTCCGGACATCCTCGTCGGTTGCAAGGTGGTTCATGACAATGAGCATCTGTTGACCTCTCTCTTTTCCAGCAGAAAATAAACAACGGGGCGGAAGAACGATCCGGTGGCCTTAAAACCGTATCTGGCAGTAGTCGGCATCATAATCGAGGAGCTGGGTAATGGTCGGGTTTTCACCGCAGACCGGGCACTGCTTGTTCTGGGGGACCTTGACCTTTCTGAACGACGCCTTCAGGGCATCGAATATGAGAAGGGTATTTTTCAGGACATCGCCCTTGCCGAGAATCAGCTTCAGGGCCTCAAGCGCCTGTAAACCGCCGACGATGCCGGGAAGAACCCCGAGAACCCCCGCCTCCTGGCAGGAGGGAACGAGTCCCGCAGGGGGCATCTCCTCAAAAAGGCAGCGGTAGCAATGACCCTGCCTCGGGAGGATCGTGGTCACCTGACCTTCGAATCTCAGGATCGCGCCGCTCACGAGCGGCTTCCCGGCAAGCACACAGGCATCGTTGATAAGGTACCGCGTCGGGAAGTTGTCGCTTCCGTCGATAACGACATCATAATCGCTGATGAGGTGGATGATATTGTCTTTGGTGAGACGCTCCCTGATCGCTACGACCTTCACATCCGGGTTGAGCGCCTCAAAGGTCTTTTTCGCGGATTCAACCTTGGCCATCCCGAG
>JBLNHB010000024.1:0-20029 GCA_050268805.1 bacterium
AAGGCCCATAGCCACGACAAGGACGATGGTGAAAGCAATGGTACTGATAGCGTTCTTCATACTCATACTTTCAGTAGCTTGTTGACGATCTCTTCAGAATATTTCTCGACTTCCGACTTTAACGCTTCCCTGGCTCTGGCTGATTCATTACGGATATTTTTCTGCGCCTCCTCAATCATGGCCACGGCCTTCTGATGCGCGGTCTGGAGAATCGCCTTCTGCTCATTCAGACCGTCATGTCGCAGGGCGAGGTACTTTTCCCGCGCCCGGTCACGCGCACCCGCGATTTCGGACTGCATTTGGGAGAACAGGCTATCCTTCTTCATTTTCAGGGTCTCTGCCGACTTGAGCGATTCATCGACAACATTCTTTCGTTCCCTGAACAACTGCATGAGCGGCTTGAAGAGGATGATATTGAGAAGAAAGAGAAGGATGAGAAAGTTTGCGAGCAAGACGAAAAACCACCTGTTCAGCTCTAGCATGTTCCCGCCTTCTTTTTTATTTTTGAAGAGAATAGTTAAAAACGGAGTGAATTTATCACAGCCCTATTTTCTTTGTCAAGAAAATACTCCATAATATTTTTAATGGGATCAAAAGTTTTTTAAATCTTCTGGTGCACGATATGCCACGGACAGGCGAGGACCCTGAGAAGAGGCGAAGAACGCGCGAGGAGGTCATTCGAAGAGCAAGAGGGGAGGCGATGAGACACCTCCCCCAAAGTGCAAATCTATTCTTCTCCCCACTTAATCGCTTCAACAGGACAGCTGTCAATTGCCTCCTGGCAATCACAGTCACTGCACTTCTCGGGATGAGTCACATGTGCCTTGCCGTCATCCTTCATCTCGAATACATCAGGGCACAATGCAGCGCATGTTTCACACCCCTCGCAGAGATCCCAATCAATAACTGGTACTTTCATATGCCTCTCCTTCTCTCATAAATTTTGCAGGCCGCTCATGCGCCCCTTATCGATATGGCAGAATGGTATCATAAGAATGACTACAATAATATACCAACAACCGTAAAAAAATAATCAAGTGAAAAAAGGATGTCTCAGAACCACCGCACCATAACCGTCCCCGTAAAAGGCATGACCTGCGCTGCTTGCTCTTCTGCCGTTGAAAAAGCTCTGCTCGGGATCGATGGCGTCCACAAGGCTGCCGTCAACCTCGCATCTGAAAAGGTGTCGATCACTTCGCGCACGGAGATCCCCATCGAGACGATCATCAGGACGATCCAGGATTCGGGATATGAGGTGCCGGTCTCGAAGATGGATTTCGTTGTCACGGGCATGACCTGCGCTGCCTGCGTCTCTGCCGTCGGCCGGGAACTCAAGGGCCATTATGGCATCCTCGACGCTACGGTAAACCTCGCGACAGAGAAGGCAACAGTCTCCTATATTCCCACCCTGACCGGGTACGAACACTTCAGGAAGGCAGTGCAGGATGCAGGATATGCCGCAGAGATCATCGAAGCTGATTTCATGGATCGGGAGAAGGCTTCGCGGGAGCGGGAGTACAGGGAAATCATATCTCGATTTATTGTGAGCGCGGTCCTCTCGTCGATTATCATGGTCGGCAGCATGGGGTCCCTTCCCTTCATTTCCGATCATCTCGTCCTCTTCCTTCTTGCTACGCCCGTTCAGTTCTGGTCAGGATGGAGATTTTACAAAGCCGCCTTTTCATCTGCGCGCCATCGCACCACCAACATGAACACCCTGATCGCAGTGGGAACATCCGCTGCCTACTGCTACAGCGCCTTTGTCACCTTGTTTCCCCAATTCATTCTCAGGACCGGACTCGGTATCCATGTCTACTTTGATACGTCATCCATGATCATCACGCTCATTCTTCTCGGCCGCCTTCTGGAAGCGAGGGCGAAAGGGAGAACATCCGAGGCGATCCGGAAACTCGCCGGCCTGAGGGTGAAAACCGCAACCGTGATCTCCAACGGGAAAGAACAAAACATTCCCATCGATGACGTTAAAGCCGGCGATACCATCCTGGTCAGGCCGGGCGAAAGCATTCCTGTTGATGGAGAGATCATCGAGGGCTATTCGTCAATCGATGAATCCATGCTCACCGGGGAGAGTTTGCCGGTGGATAAGAAAACCGGTGAACCGGTGTACGGCGGAACAATCAACCTTTCGGGCTCGTTCAGGTTCAGGGCATTAAAGGTCGGCAGAGACACGGTCCTCTCCCAGATCATCAGGCTCGTCGAAGAGGCACAGGGCAGCAAGGCGCCAATCCAGCGGCTCGCTGACGCGGTCGCATCGGTATTTGTGCCGCTCGTGATCCTCACAGCAGTGATCACCTTTCTCGCATGGTATGTTTTCGGTCCAAAACCGCCCTTCACCATGGCCATGCTGAATTTCATTGCCGTTCTCATCATTGCATGCCCCTGCGCTCTCGGACTCGCCACGCCGACCGCCATCATGGTCGGCACCGGGAAGGGAGCGGAGAGGGGGATTCTCATCCGGGACGCCGAGTCACTCGAGAATGTCTATCGCCTCAAGGTTATTCTCATGGACAAGACCGGAACCATCACAAAGGGAGCACCGTCGGTGCGGGGAATCATCCCTCTCAGAGATATGACCGAGAAGGAAGTCCTGAGCGTGGCGGGCTCGGTTGAAAAACTCTCTGAACACCCGATCGCAAAGGCGATAACGGAGAAGGCTGTTCTTGAAGGAGCGCCCTTCAGGCAGGTCGAGACCTTCGAAGCGATCCCGGGCGGCGGCATCCGGGCGGAGATATCCATCGACGGAACGAAAAGGGCTGTGTTGATCGGGAATGAAACCCTGCACGTGAGCCATGGTGTCGCTCTCTCTTCCCTGAGGTCGATCATTGATCGGCTCATGAGCGAAGCGAAATCGGTTATCATCCTGAGCATTGACGGAGACGTTTCCGGTATTCTCGCTGTTTCCGACACGATCAAGGAAGGATCCGGCGAGGCAATTGGAGAACTGAAAAAGATGGGTTATGAAGTCATCATGCTCACCGGCGACAACGAGAAGACGGCTTCTGCCATTGCCGGGGCTGTGGGAATAACAAGGTATTTTGCCGGTATACTGCCTCACCAGAAAACCGAGGTCATCAAGAGAGTAAAAGGGGAAGGAAAGCTGACAGCCATGGTAGGGGACGGCATCAATGACGCCCCCTCTCTTGCCGAAGCAGATGTGGGCATCGCCATCGGCACCGGTACGGATATTGCGATCGAGGCATCCGATATTACCCTGGTCAAGGGTGATTTGAGAAGTCTGGTTGATGCTGTGCGGCTGAGCAGGCTGACCATCAGGACGATCAAGCAGAACCTGTTCTGGGCTTTCTTCTACAATGTTGTCGGAATACCCGTTGCCGCGGGTATCCTCTATCCTTTCGGCGGACCGCTCCTGAATCCCATGCTCGCATCAGCAGCCATGGCCTTCAGCTCCGTCTCCGTGGTAACGAATTCCCTGCGGTTACGGAAGAAAAATCTCTCCTGATTCCTTGCCTCAGGACGCATTTCCGCTCTGGTCGGCTTCCGAAAGCTTCAGGAACGCATTCCGCGCCGCATTGATCTCCGCCTTCTTCTTGCTCGTACCCGTTCCCTGTGCAAGGAACGTATCCCCGATACAGACCTGCACCGCGAATACCTTCTTGTGCTCGAGTCCCTCCTCGCTGATGAGCCGGTACTCAGGAAGGGCCCCGAAGCGGGACTGGCAGAGTTCCTGCAGCTCGGTTTTATGATCCACGTATGATTTCTGCTCAAACGTTTCCCGGAGCTCGGCATCGTACAGTTTCCGGATCACCCCTTTCGCCTCTTCAAAACCGCCGTCGATGTGGATCGCTCCGAAGAGCGATTCGAGAGCGTTTGCGAGAATCGATGCTTTCGCCCTTCCGCCGGTGCCGATCTCGCCTTTTCCGAGCAGGATATGGTCTCCGAGACGGAGGGACTCCGCAATCCGCGCAAGCATCTTTCCCGAGACGAGGTGGGACTTGATCTTCGCCATCTCGGACTCGAGGAGCGGAGGGTCTATGGCATAGAGGAGTTCAGCGATGACGAGACCGAGTATGGTATCGCCGAGGAATTCGAGCCGCTCATTGTAAGAGCAGCTCATCTCGGGGTTTTCATGGTAGAAGGACTTATGGGTGAGTGCTTCATACAGCAGGCGTTCATTCTGGAATGAATAGCCGAGTGCCTTTTCAAGCTCCATTATATTTCTTGAAGACGACACAGGCATTGGTCCCGCCGAAACCAAAGGAGTTGGACATCGCACAGTTTACGGTCATGGCACGGGCTTTGTTCGGCACGTAATCGAGGTCACACTCGGGGTCGGGGTTGTCGAGGTTGATGGTCGGTGGAACGATTCCGTGCTGGATGCTCAGGATCGAAATGACCGCTTCAACGCCTCCCGCGGCACCCAGGAGATGACCGGTCATGGACTTTGTCGAGCTGACGGCAAGCTTATACGCATGCGGACCGAATACGGTCTTGATCGCGTTGGTCTCGATCTCGTCGCCGTACTTTGTCGAGGTTCCGTGGGCGTTGACGTAGTCCACTTCCTCGGGAGCGATTCCGGCGTCTCGTACTGCGTGGGCCATGCACCGTGCCGCTCCTTCTCCGCCCGGGGCGGGCGCCGTTATATGGTAGGCGTCGGCGCTGAGGCCGTACCCAAGGACCTCTGCATAGATCCGCGCCTTCCGCTGGAGCGCGTGCTCGACCGTTTCCATAATGATGATACCGGCGCCCTCGCCCATGACGAACCCGTCGCGTTCCCGGTCAAAGGGCCTGCTCGCTTTCTGCGGTTCATCGTTTCTCGTCGACAGCGCCTTCATAACGGCGAATCCGCTCACGGCAAGGGGAGTGATGACCGATTCGCTGCCGCCGGCGAGCATGATGTCCGCATCGCCGCGCTGGATCATCTTGAAGGCGTCGCCGATAGCGTGAGTGCCCGTGGCGCAGGCCGTGGCCACGGCGGTGTTCGGGCCTTTCATACCGTATTTCATCGACACCTGGCCGGAAGCGAGATTGATGATGAGCATGGGAATAAAGAAAGGAGAAACCCTGCGGTACCCCTTCTCGAGATACTGCTTGTGATAGTGCTCAATCGCCGGGAGCCCGCCGATGCCTGAACCGATAATGACTCCTGCGCGGTCCGCGTTTTCCCCGGTGACGGTAATGCCCGAATCCTCAAAGGCCATGGTCGCGGCGCCCATGGCGAAATGGATGAATCGGTCCATCTTCTTGATCTCTTTGTACTCGATGTACAGCTCAGGGTTGAAACCGCGGACCTCTCCCGCAATCCGTACCGGGAGGTGGGAGGCATCGAAATGGGTGATCGGTCCGATCCCGGACCGGCCATCGAGAAAACCCTTCCATGAATGTTCAACACCGATACCGAGAGGGGTGATAAGACCCAGCCCGGTAACAACAACGCGACGCTTCTCCATGAATCAGCTTTTCTTCTTGTTGATGTAGTCGAAGGCGTCCTTTACCTTGATGATCTTTTCGGCGTCTTCATCAGGGATTTCGATGCCGAATTCCTCTTCAAATGCCATGACGAGCTCAACGGTATCGAGAGAATCGGCGCCGAGGTCTTCAACGAATGACGATTCCGGGGTCACCTCTGCCGCATCGACTCCCAACTGCTTGGCAATAATTTCTTTCACTTTTGCTTCAATCATTCCTGCACCTCCGATGTGATTTCGCGTCTGGTTTTTTTGTATCCATTATACACGGTACTGGAAAAAAATTACATATACATGCCGCCATTTACATGGATCACCTGACCGGTAATATATCCTGATCCTGGAAGGGACAGAAAGAGAACTGCGTGGGCCACATCATCGACGGTCCCGAACTTGCCGATGGGGATGGATTTTTTCATTTCTTCCTTTACGTTCTCGGGAAGGGCATCGGTCATCGCGGTAATGATAAATCCGGGTGCGACCGCATTGGATGTGATCCCCCGGGACGCGTATTCCTTGGCGATGGTCTTGGTGAGACCCATCATGCCCGCTTTGGAGGCCGAGTAGTTTGCCTGCCCGGGATTTCCCATGAACGCCACGACGGAAGAGATGTTCACGATTCTGCCGTATTTCTGTTTCGACATGATCTTCACTGCTTCCTTGGAGCAGAGGAATACTCCTTTGAGATTGATGTCCAGCACCAGGTCCCAATCCTCTTCCTTCATTCGCAGGACGAGGCTGTCCCGGGTAATACCGGCGTTGTTCACGAGCACGTCGATTCTCCCGAACCGGTCCATGGCTGATTTGAATGCAGCAGCAACGCTGTCGGCATCCGCGACATTGATCTGCACCGCATAGGTCTCCACTGCCCCTTCCTTGATTTCCTGGGCCGTCTGCTGGGAAGATGTGAGATCGATATCGGCAATGACAACGTTCGCGCCCGCTTTCACAAAAGCAATCGCGATCGATTTCCCGATTCCCCTGGCACTCCCCGTGATAAACGCAACTTGTCCCTTCAGGTTCATTCGCTTCCTCCGGAGAATTAAGAGATGAAATAAAAAAATAAGCTATAAATAATACAAAATCGGTACAAATATATCAACCGGATTTTTTCACGGAGAGCCCTCCGGGTAATTCTGCCTTTTTCCGGGTTCGCCGGGGCCGCCGGACTGACCCCTATTCGGAGGGCGCTCTTTTTTCTGATACATATCGGTCGTGCCCTGGAGAATGCGGTCAGGTGTCAGTACAGGATGCGTGTCCGGTCTCCTCTATTCCATGCTCACCTTGATATCCTCGATAATCTTTCCGATCGGCACTCCTCTCCGCATGGCAATTCTCTTGCAGTCCTCATACTCCGGGATCATTCTCTTGGTTTTTCCGTCATAGTAAATCTTCTTAAACCTCACCTTCCCGTACCGCGTCCTGACTATCACGGTTTCCCTCGGCAGGATCATCCTTCCGTACCGGCAGAATCTCACGCCAATCGACGTTGTTTCACGGAGGACCGTCTCACTGACGGCCTGGAGATTCTGCTCCCGTGTCAATATCGAGAGCATTATCCCGGGCCGCTGTTTTTTCATAAAAATGGAGGTGAGATACACATCCAGAGCCCCCGCTCGGAACAATAGGCCGACGACATGGTCATACCACTGGGGATTCATATCGTCGATGTTGGTCTCGACGAGGAAGATTTCATCATGAGTCTCTCCTCCCGGGGTCTCGCCGATGATCAGCCTCGCAACATTCGGCCTTGTCGGGACATCCCTCGTTCCCGCTCCGTGTCCCACGGCCGTCAATCTCATGGAAGGAATCGGGCCATACGCTTCGCACAGAGAAGAGAGAATGAGCGCGCCGGTCGGGGTACTCAGCTCGAAACCGGAACCATCACCGTAGACTTCCGCACGCGACAAGAGTCTGAGGGTTGCGGGCGCTGGTATGGGCAAAGCCCCGTGCTCGGTCTTCACCATCCCGGAACCGAGGTTGACCGGGGACGAGAAGAGCTTCTCGATCCCGAGATGCTTCATGCCGATGAGCGCTCCGAAGACATCGACCATGCAATCCACAGCGCCCAGTTCGTGGAGATGAATGTGGTCGGGCTTCTTCCCATGAACGGCGGCTTCCGCCTCAAAGAGCCGTTCGAACATGCGATACCCCTTGTTCTTCACGAGACTGTCGAGTTTGGACCGGCTAATGATCCTCTCAACATCCTTCCACTTCCGCGCTACCCCGGCATTTCTGAGGACCTTCACATCCACCTTCGTCGCAGCGATGCCGCTCCGGGAAACCTTCCTGGATGTGATTGAGTAGCCGGAAAGGGGAATTTTGGCGAGTTCGTTCCTGATGTGCCTGAGGGATACCCCGGCATCAACCAAGGCACCGAGGAGCATATCGCCGCTGATGCCCGATGAACAGTCCAGATATGCTATCTTCATAGAAAATCCGCTCCCTCTTCCCGGCTAATGTATCCTAATTCGGACAGTTTTTACCACTCTTTGCCGCCATTTGACTTTCCTCCACACGTTCGGGTAATTTCTGATATGGGTTCTCCCGTAACAACGGCACTCATTGTCGGCCTCTTCTCCCTGACCTACATGATCAATCTGCCTTTCGGCTATCTCAGGGGAAAAGCGAAGAAATTTTCCTGCGCGTGGTTCCTCTACATCCACATGCCAATCCCTTTCGTGATCATCACCCGGTTATCTTCGCACCTCGATTACCGTTACATCCCGCTCTTTCTTCTCGCAGCAATCATCGGCCAATACTCTGGAGGCAAACTGAATTTCTGATGCTTGTCGCGTATCTCGTACAGCCCGAAACCATCGAGATCAGGGATTGTCCGGTCCCTGAGCCCGGAGCAGGAGAGATCGTTGTCCGGACAAAGGCTGCACTGACCTGCGGCACCGATCTCAAGGCATATCTCCGGGGGCATGCCCTCATTCCGATGCCGGGCCCTTTCGGGCATGAATTTTCTGGAGTTGTCCACAGGGCGGGAAAAGGGGTCACGCGGTTCAGAGAATCAGACATGATCATGTCGGTCCACAGCGCGCCATGCCGGGAATGTCCCTCATGCAAGCGGGGGTTCTTTAACCTCTGTGACACTATCATGCACACAAAGGTGTTAGGCGCGTTTTCCGAATATATCCTTCTTCCTAATCACGTGGTGGAACAGAATGCGTACCTTAAACCCGGGGATTTGCCCTTCGAGGAAGCGGCCATGCTCGAGCCCCTCGCCTGCGTAGTACACCCGTACGCAGCCATGGATTTTTCGGGCATTGAAACAGCTCTCATTCTCGGTGCCGGGCCGATCGGCCTCCTCCATCTCCTCTTCCTGCGGATGAAGGGAATACACGTCATTGTTGCCGATACGAACCGCCGGAGATTAGCGTTCGCCATCGCCTCCGGTGCCGCATCGGGAGCGCTGCCGGCCGACCTGAAAGAGAAGATCCGGGAAGAAACGTCCGGCACGGGCGTTGATCTCGTTGTTGAGTGCACGGGCCAGCCCGATGTCTGGGAAAGCACGGTCCGGTATATACGAAGGGGAGGAATGGTCATCTTATTCGGCGGCTGCAAATCCGATACCCGTGTTTCCTTCGATACTCACCGTCTGCACTATGATGAAATCAGACTGACCGGTTCATTCCATTACACTCCCGCTGATGTGCACCATGCCTATACGCTCTTATCTGAAAAGAGGCTCTCGGTGTCGTCGCTCATTTCAGGAAGGGTACAGCTCCGCGACATTCGCTCGGCCTTCGAACTCCTCAGAAGAGGAGAAGGCATGAAGTACGCCATACTCCCATGAAGGTTGCAAAACTCTACAGCTTCGACCGCATCGAGATAGAGGACATGCCTATTCCCTTCATCGGTCCCCGGGACGCGCTCATGAAGACCAGGGCATGCGGTATCTGCTCTGGTGACGTGATGAAGTGGTACATCGAGAAGAAGGCCCCCCTGGTTTTCGGCCATGAGCCGGCAGGAGAGATCATTCAGACAGGGGGCAGCGTTACATCGTTCAGGCCCGGCGACCGGGTTTTTGTCCACCACCATGCTCCCTGTATGGTCTGCCATCACTGCTGGAGGGGCGACTATGTACAGTGCAAAACATGGAGAGAGTCGAGCATCGTTCCGGGAGGGATCGCTGAATACATCCTGATTCCCGAGATTAATCTCAAGCATGATACCCTTAAGCTGCCTGACCATATCTCCTTTGAAGCGGCGACACTGATCGAGCCCGCCGCCTGTGTAGTGAAATCCATGAAGCGCTCAGGCATCCGCCGGGGCGATACGGTGCTCGTTGTGGGATTAGGCGTCATGGGAATCCTCCATATCAGGATAGCGAAGAGGATGGGAGCAGAGAACGTCATTGGGGCTGACCGTGTCGGTTACCGTCTCAGGAAAGGGCTTGAAGCGGGAGCCGACACGGTGATTGACGTCCGTTCAGGGAACATGGATGAGCAGGTGAATGATCTGACCGGAGGGACCATGGCTGAAATCGTCATCATCGGTCCGAACAGCGCCGAAGCCATGATGGAGGGACTGTCCTGTGCCGCTCCCGGCGGCACTGTCGTGTTTTTCACTCCTGCTCGGCCTGGGGAAACGATCACGATCGATCCGAATGAGCTCTATTTCAAGGATATTAATATCGTGACGAGCTATTCATGCGGCCCCGTAGACACCAGAGAAGCCCTCTCGCTCATCGGCGGCGCCATCTCCCCTGAGGCGATCATCACCCACCGTTTCCCGATTGATGAGACGGACAAGGCATTCAGACTCACTGCACAGGCCCATGACTCACTCAAATGTGTTATTGTTTTTAATTCTCTAGATTTGCAATAAGGGAGCGCCATGGAGCTGAAAAAACCGGAACGGAAGGATTCTTCACGAAAAAAAAGAACGGGACCCACGAGATCGGCTGAGAAAAACAGGATATACCGTCACCGCGGCAACTGGTCATGGGAGGGAGTCAGGACAGAGAGATACAAGCCTCTCCATGCTGGCTGGTTATCTGTCGTCAGGCGTGTCCTCGTCGGGAACAAGGGTGAGAGAGCCAGGTTCCATGTGCGCTACTTTGAAATCACATCGGGCGGGTTCACCACCCTTGAGATGCACCGGCACGAGCATGCTGTGATTATTCTGCGAGGACATGGGAGGGTCCGCATCGGAAAACGAATATCCGAAGTCGGTTATCTCGATACAATATTCATCAAGCCCTGCACGCCCCATCAACTCCAGAATCCCTACCAGGAGCCCTTCGGTTTTCTCTGCATCGTCAATGCCAGACGGGACAAGCCGGTTCCCCTGATTTGCCCCCCCGACTGCAGAACAGACAGCTAAATTTTTCTACACTTTTCCTCTACTTTCTGATTATTATATAGAATTGTAAAAATTGCCATGAGCTCACATGATAGATTCCAGACAGTAAAAGGGGTAGTGAATGGAAAATAGCAATACTAAGAAGAAAACGTTTATCGACACCATATGGGATTTCTTCGCTTCGGTCAAGCTTGCGGTCGTGGCATTCAGCTTTATCGCCCTGTCCTCGATCATCGGAACCATCCTGGAACAGCAAGCCGACCCGTCAAAGAATCTCAGGCTCCTCGCACGAATCTTTGGTGAAAACAGTGCCCCGAGTATCTATTCCGTGCTTGACTCGATGGGGTTCATGGACATGTACCATTCCTGGTGGTTCATTCTCTTCCTGATGGTATTCTCGGCGAACATCGTCATCTGCTCTCTTGACAGGATCCCCAATGTGCTCAAGGTCATCAGGCAGCCACTCTTCCCCCTCCCTGTTGATAAGTTCAGCGCATACCCAATTAAAAAGGAACTAAAACTGAATGGATCCCCCGAGAAGATGAAGGAAGCCGTCCGGACCGTCATTAAGAAAATCGGGTTTTCTGTCCACGAGGTTTCTGAAGGGGGTACGGTTCAGCTCTACTCTCAGAAAAGCGCCTATAGTCGGCTCGGTGTCTATATCACCCATCTCAGTATTCTCGTCATATTCCTCGGAGCCGTCATCGGGATCTATTTCGGATTCAACGGTTTCCTCAATCTCCCGGAAGGGTACTCATCGGATGTTGCATATTCAAGGAGGGGATCCGCCCCCCATGAACTTGGCTTTACGATAAAGCTGGACGACTTCGACGTGGATTACTACCCGGAACGCGAGATGCCCAGGGACTACAAGAGCTGGCTCTCGGTCGTCAAGAACGGCCAGATCGTCAAGCAGCAGGAGATCGAGGTGAACCTTCCTCTTCGTTTTATGGGTTATACATTCTATCAATCCAGTTATGGTGTCATGCCGAACGACCAGGGCATGAGGGAATTCATCTTCAGAATAGTCCCCCGCTCTGGCGAATCGCAAACCATCCGGGTTGAACCCGCCGGCTCCTTTCAGATTCCGGGAACCTCTATTGTGGGAAGGATTGCAGATTTCAACCCTGCCCTCGCGTTCAGGGAGGACGGAAGCACCTTTACCTACAGCGAGATGATGACAAACCCTGCTGTCTTTATCAAGTTTTCGGAGAAAGGCAAGGACCTATATTCCGGCTGGATCCTCAAGCGGTATCCACAGACATGGAATCTTCCTGACGGCAATAGGATTGAATTCATCGACTACTGGGGGTCGCAGTACACCGGCCTGCAGGTACGGAAGGATCCCGGGGTATGGGTCGTTTACCTCGGCTGCTTCATTATGGCGATCGGACTGTACAACGCCTTTTTCATGAGCCACCGGAAGATCTGGGTCGCCCTCGTTCCCGAGGGAAAGAATTCTACGAAGATGCTCATCGCAGCTACATCACACAAGAACAGACCTGCATTCGAGAGCAAGATCAACAATGCAGTCGCACTGATAACCAAGAAAGAGTAGGAGGAACACATGGGCAGTTCTCAGCTATACGGTATCTCGACAATCGGTTACATCCTCGCCATGATCACCTATATAACCTATCTGGCCTTCAAGAAGGAAGGGATCGGGAAGCTCGCCACCGCGGTCACGATTTTTGGCTTCGTTTCCCAGACCGCTGCATTCTTTCTCCGCTGGGCGGAGTCCTACCAGCTCGGCGCCCGCAACCTCTGGCGGCCTCCCATCTCGAATCTTTACGAATCAATCATCTTCTTCGTCTGGTGTCTGATTCTGGGATACCTTATCATTGAATTCAAATATAAGAACCGGTCATTCGGTGCATTTGTCACTCCTGTTGCCGGCCTTGCCCTCGCCTTCATAGAAATGTCGGGCATGTCCAAGGCCATCGAGCCCCTCGTCCCCGCGCTCCAGAGCAACTGGCTCCTCGCCCATGTCACCATGAGCTTCATTGCCTATGCTGCCTTCGGCCTCTCCTTTGCAACAGCACTCATGTACCTGATCGTCCAGACCGAAAAAACCCAGTCTGCTTATCTCTTCTGGACCCTCTCGCTCTCCATACTGATTATCCTGCTCGCCGCAATGGGGCTGGACTATTTGAAATTCAAGGTCCTCATCACCTCGCAGCAACAGTTCTTCAAGAGTTTTCTCCTCAAGGCGTCCTTTGCGAGCCCCTCGGCCGGCATCGCTCTCTTCAGCTGGATCATCGCACTGCTCTTTGTTTTCCTCGTCTGGAGGTACGGGCATATCCTGAAAAATATCATCCTGTCCTTCAGCATAACGCCCGACATGCTCGATGACATAACCTACAGGACGATTGCCATCGGGTTTCCTATCTTTACCCTCGGCGGCCTCATATTCGGCGCGATCTGGGCCGACCAGGCGTGGGGGGTTTACTGGAGCTGGGACCCGAAAGAGACATGGTCGCTCATTACCTGGTTTTTCTACGCCTTCTACCTCCACGCACGGCTTATGCGCGGGTGGAAGGGAAACAAGATAGCGGTGGTCTCGGTGCTCGGCTTTATCGCGGTTATCTTTACCTATCTTGGGGTCAATCTCTTCCTTTCGGGACTCCACAGTTACGGGGAGATGTAAGAGAACATTTTGTTTTCGCTGACGCTCAGAGGAAAGTACATCATCGGTACCACCCTGATCCTGCTCATCATCGTGGGGGTTTTTTCCTGGCAGACGATTAAAATGCAGGAGAAGCAGATCTCTGATGATGACCGCGAGAGGGTTGTTCTCATAACGGAAATCATCAAGAACGGCCTCATCACGATCATGCTTGAAGGGAGGGGCCGTGAATTTCAGAAATTCCTTGAAGCGCTCATAGCGCAGGATATTGAGGACGTCCGGATATTCAGGACGGACGGTATCATCATCAGTTCCACCCTTCCTTCGGAAATCGGCAAGAAAATATATCCTGAAGACCTCGACCGTTTCACGACCCAGACCGAGCCGGGGGTCTTTACGCATCTGCGTCAGGGTAAAACCTTCTATTCGATGGTGGTCCCCATCTACAACGAACCGGCCTGTCAGAAGTGCCACGGAAAAGACCATGCCATACGGGGTGTTCTTGATGTTGAGGTATCGAGGGAACGGACCATTGAGAGGCTCTCCAGTTTCCGGAAGCGGCTCATCATCTTCTCTCTCTTCACCATGGCCATCCTTTTCATCGCCCTCAGCCTCCTCACGAAATACCTCATCAACAAACCCATTGACGGAATCATCGAGACCATGAAAGAAGTGGAAGAGGGTGATCTCCATGCCCGCTTCATAACACAGCGGAGAGACGAAATCGGGAAACTGTCAAGCAGTCTCGGTTCCATGCTGACACAACTCCAGACTGCCCAGAAACAGATCGAAACATACCATCGGGAAGAATTGCAGCGCGTCGAAAAGATGGCGACCATCGGAGAGCTTGCTTCCGCTATCGCCCATGAGATAAAGAACCCGCTCGCCGGCATCAGCGGCGCCATTCAGGTGTTCGCGGAGGATTTTCCGGAGAATGACCCACGGAGAGAAGTCATTTGCGACGTCATCAAGGAAATCGACCGGCTCGATAAGGCGGTGAGAGACCTCCTCAACTTTGCAAAGCCTCCCGTTCCCCATCCGCTCTTGACCGATGTGCATTCCCTGATGGAGCGGCTTATCAATGTGATTTCTTCTCAGACATCCAAACAGGGGGTCCGGGTAGCCCTGAACATGAGCGACAAGAAGATCAGAGTCTGCCTTGACCCTGAACAGTTCCAGCAGGTATTCTTAAATATAGCTCTCAACGCAGTACAGGCCATGCCTTCAGGCGGTGTACTTGACATTGCGGTTCACGAGAACGACCATCATGTTGAATTTGCATTCAAAGATACAGGTGTGGGCATCCTTGATCAGGACATGAAGAATCTCTTTAAACCCTTTTTCACGACAAAGCACAGCGGCAGTGGCCTCGGCCTCGCGATCAGCAAGACTATTGTGGAGCAGCATGGGGGTCACATCGCGGTAATGAGCAGACCGGGAGCGGGGAGCACCTTTACCATAACCATACCGCACAGGGATTGTGAACATGAACAGATATAAGATCCTCATCGTCGATGACGAAAAACTTCTCCGGTGGTCGCTCAACCAGAATCTCACAAAAGCCGGGTATTCCGTTGTCGAAGCCGATACCGGTACCGAGGGGATTAGGAAATATCACGAGGAGCAGCCCGACCTTACCCTCCTCGACATTCATCTCCCTGACATTCTCGGCATCCAGGTGCTTGAAAAGATCAAAGAAACAAATGCAAATGCCATTGTCATCATGATCACCGCATACGGCGATATCCAGACAGCCGTCAAGACCATCAAACTCGGCGCCTATGATTTTGTCGAAAAGCCTTTCAATATGGACAAACTCAATATTCTCATCCAGAAGGCCGCTGAAACAGTATCGCTCAGGAATGAGGTGAATCAGTTCAAGAATGAACTGAGCAAGATCTACGGGTTCGACAATATTATCGGGCAGTCGGACCCGATGATCAAAGTCTTCGAACTCATCAAAAAGGTCGCCATGAGCGATGCCACCACCGTTGTCATTCAGGGTGAGAGCGGGACCGGTAAAGACCTCGTTGCGAAGGTGATCCATTACCAGAGCTCCCGTGCCAACCGGCCGTTCATGGAGATCAACTGCACCGCCCTCCCTGAAACCCTCATAGAGAGCGAACTCTTCGGGTTCGAAAAAGGCGCTTTCACCGACGCCAAAACCATGAAAAAGGGGCTCTTCGAGCTCGCCGACGGGGGAAGCATATTCCTCGATGAAATCGGGGACATGAAGCTCTCGACCCAGGCCAAGCTCCTCAAAGTCATCGAAAACAAGATCTTTAAAAGAATCGGCGGCATCAAAGACATCGAGGTGAACGTCAGAATCATTGCGGCGACCAACAAGGATCTTGAACAGGAGGTCAAGCGGGGCAATTTCCGTGAAGACCTCTTTTACCGGCTTAAGGTCATCCCCATCTCCCTGCCGCCCCTCCGGCAGAGGACAGAAGACATCCCGGTGCTCACGAAGCACTTCATCAACAAATTCAACAAGGATTTCAAGAAGAATGTCAAGGGTATCTCGAAAGAAACCGAGAAATGCTACCTCCAGTATCATTGGCCCGGAAATGTACGGGAACTCAAGAATGTCATCGAACGCGCCATGATCCTCGAGGACGATGAATACATCCTGCCCGAGCACCTGCCCGCGGAGCTCATCAGTGGCAATACCGGTTCCAAGAGCTATCCGGATGATATCGATTTTAAGATCCCCCTGGGAGGAATAGACATCGAGCAGGTCGAAAAGGACCTCATAGAACAGGCGCTCGAAATAACCAAGGGAAACCAGACACGCGCAGCAAAGCTCCTGAATCTCTCCCGGGATGCCTTACGGTACCGTATGCAGAAATTTAACCTCACGAACGCCTCATGACGAAGAAGACTGCTCGCGATATGAAAGTGCTCATCGTCGACGATGAGCAACTCGTCCGGTGGTTCCTTGAGCGTGCTCTCAAACGATGGAACTTTGAAGTCGTTGCCGTCTCCAGTGTTGAGGATGCCTTGAAACATCTCAATACCGAGCAATTCGACCTGATTTTCACCGATCTGAAAATGCCTTCCGGCAACGGCGTTCTCATTGTTAACAAGTTGAACCGGATGGAAAAGCCGCCCCATCTGATCGTCTGCTCCGCCTTCATCACCCTTGAGATGGAGGAGGAGTTTAAGAGCAAAGGCATTCAGATCCTGAAAAAGCCGTTCAAACTGGACGAACTCGAAAGCTCACTCAAGAAACTGGTATCCCTTTAATTGAGCATGCTCCATTTCGAGAAGGCACTCATCGTCAAGCCGAGTTCCCTTGGAGATATTATCCACAGCCTTCCTTTTTTGAGTGCATTTAAAAAATCCTATCCCGGAACAGCCGTTCACTGGGTTATTGCCAAGGGATTGGAAGATCTTCTTGAGGGACATCCATTAATCGAGAAACTCTGGATCATTGATAAAGACAAATGGAAACGATGGCCCCATCTTTTTTCTACTTTGAACGACCTGAGACTCCTCTTTGCTTCACTCAGGAGAGAACGGTATGATCTCGCGGTTGACCTCCAGGGTCTCTTCCGGAGCGGGCTCATTGCTCGGTCAACTCGGTCTTCTTTCATTGTCGGATTCCAAGAGGCACGCGAAGGGAGCAGATTTCTGTATACGCATCGCGTCAGCGGAGGCAGGGATATTCATGCAGTAGACCGCTACCTGAAGATCGCGGATTTTCTTGGATGTGATACGAAAGACGTTGAGTTTCCCCTCCATCTGCCGGATGATCTTGCGGTCACACACCGTCGCCACCTTGAACATGGTCGGTATGCTGTTTTGATCCCCGGCGCACGGTGGGCCACCAAACGGTGGCCTCCGGAGAGATTTGGAGAGCTCGCAGCGAAACTCCCTATCCCCTCTGTTCTCATTGGAAGCTCATCCGACGTCCCTCTCGCGCAGAGAGCAGTCGATCATTCATCCGGCAGGGCGATTTCACTCGCCGGCAAAACATCCCTCAAAGAGGTTGCCCGGATTATCAGTAAAGCAGGATTTGTTTTGACAAACGATACCGGGACCATGCATCTCGCTGCTGCTCTTGGTGTCAAGGTTTTTGCGCTGTTCGGCCCAACCGACCCGAAACGAACCGGGCCATATGGCGAAGGGCACGTCATCATAACAGCAGGCGCCTCCTGCTCTCCCTGTTTCAGAAAGAGATGCGCCACGCCCTATTGCATGGACAATATATCGGTGGACCGTACTTACAGTGTCATTCAAGCGAACATACCTCTCGATACCGAAGAAGAGAAATAATATGGCCCTCTCCTTTCTTCTGCGCTTTATCTTTGCAATCATTTTGTGGTATGAATAGGACACGCGTTAATTAATCTTATTAACTGATAACTCTTTTTTATTGTATTTTTTGTTTCTTTTTTTATTATCTTGAATCATCTTGCAATTGAAAATTCGTCTTTAAAAGACTTCTCAGTAAATAGAAAAGGAGGTTACCATGTCCAAAAAGATCGCCGTTCTTGTCAGAGACCGGCAGAGCGAAGCCTTGCGGATGTCCGTGGGACTAATACTCCTCGATGACACGATCGATGTATACATCCTGGACAAGAAAGTGGAAAGCAATGCAGAAAACGATCTGAATCTGGAGACTATGGGGGATTTGGGAATGAATCTTTTCACTAATTTTAAGGGGAACGAAGGTATGGAGTACCTTTCAACCGAGGAGATAGCTCAAAGACTCCTTCAGTATGACACTATATTGCCTTATTGATTAACAAATTACTATATTGTGAGGTCAAACCACATGAAAATTTTATATCTCATAAAACAGAAACCCGATGAAACACTGAAGAAGATTATGGATGTACACAAGAAGGGAAATGAAGTTACCATTGTCAATCTCCAGGAGAATAAGAAATACGATCAGATCATCGACCTTATTTTCTCCAGTGACAAGGTTATTTCATGGTGATTGAATAAAAAATGCTTTATCGGCAAGGGGGATAAAAGAATGAAACTCGGTATTTTAGTAAATACAGATAAGAACCTCGAAAGCATCTTAGGTCTTACCAAGGCGGCTCTTGCCAAGGGGCATGAAGTCATGATATTCAATATGGACGCCGGCACCAGGCTGCTGGCCAATAAGAATCTTCATGAGTTATGCAAAACGAACGGCATCACCATGAGCTTCTGTGATCACAGCGCAAAACATTTGGGAATCACGAATGAAGGGCTGCCGCAGGAGATTGTATGCGGAAGCCAGTACAACAATGCGGTTATGAATCACGACGCTGACAGGGTCATTGTTCTGTAACGATTATACGACGCATTTACTCGAGCTCGATCCGGTGTGGGAAGGAGGTGTTTGGCAGCCATCGTTTCCCAGGTCGATGAATTTTATAAGGAGGATTACCCCATGAAGAAAGCCTTAGGCCTATTTTCTTTGATTCCCCTGATTGTCATTTTGGTGATTCCAGGGTATGCAGCAGATGACTTTGCAAAAAAGCTCAACGACATGCTTTCCAAGGGGCCGGCAGAACAGTTCTGGCAGATCTCCGCTGACGATGTTCTGGCAATGATCAATGCAAAAAAGACTGACTTTCTGATCGTGGATGTCCGACCAAATCCTGCTGAGTATAAAGAAGGGCATATCCCCGGCGCCATTCAGATTACGGTTCAGGATATTTTTAAACCGGAAAGCCTCAAAAAACTTCCCAAGAACAAAAAGGTCATCCTGGTATGTGTCACCGGTCAAACACAGAACCTGCCGATTGTTGGACTACGAGCTCTCGGCTACAATGCATACACCATGAAATTCGGCATGGTTTCCTGGCAGAAGGGGTACCGTGGCACCCAGCTTGTTCAGGAAGCGATTCGCGGTGCTGAGACAAAGAATTACCCTCTCGTGAAATAATTGTATTGCGGTGAGGCATCCTCCAGGGGATGCCTCTTTTTTTTCTCCGTGGCCCTCCTCAACCCGTCTCTGCGAATTTTGGATATTCCTGCACGGACGTTGTAAAATTGTTGTTATCCGGATACAATTTTAGGAGATTTTACATCAGTTTTTATTAAACCGTTCAAAAGGGGGTAACCGACATGTTCAAAGAGACTAAAATGTGGATGACGCTTCCCGCTTTCCTCTTGCTTCTTTTGTTTATCAGCTCCTCCGTGCAGAGCGCCGATTATGTAAATCCCCAGTTGTTGGTAGCACCGGCAGATGTAGAGAATAATAGAGAGAAGTGGGTTGTGCTCGATTGCCGCGATGAACAGTCATATGCCGCCGGTCACATTCCAGGCGCAATACATCTTGGAGGACCCTGTGGTAAGGTGCTCAGGGACACCACGTTGCGGGTTAAGAAGACTGAAGATCTGGAGAAGATGCTGGGCGCAGCCGGGGTGAGTATGGAAAAACCTGCTGTCGTCTATGCTGACGCAAAACTCATTACCAGCGCCTCTGTTGCTTTCTGGATCCTTGAATATCTCGGCCATGACAAAGTCTATTTTCTCAATGGAGGAATTGAGGCATGGAAGGAGGCCGACAAACCTCTTGAGAACGAAGAAAAGAAACTGCAACCCACAACGTTTAAAGCTAAGATTGTCGCGAGCCGAATCGCGACAACCGATGAAGTGGTAAAGATAGCCAGGGGAGAGGTCAAAGATGTAACGG
>JBLNHB010000025.1:0-15572 GCA_050268805.1 bacterium
CCGCTCCACCGCTTCCCGTGTCCGGAGATTTCGGTGATACTCGAGAGGCAGAACAATATTTTCAATAATGCTGAGATTCGAGAAAAAGGGAAGACGCGGCGATACGATCCCGATCGTCCCCGGGAGGGGCCGCCCCAGGGGGGCATGATCGATAAGGTACCGGACGAACCCATCGAGGCCGGTATCACTGGAAGCGGTTATCCGGGTATTCGCTCCCGTGTCAAAGGTCGCATTGTTATAGGACAGTTCCATACCTGAGGATATCATAGAAGATGACAAAAAAGAATATGAGGATCGTCTGCCTGGTAAGGCCAGCGATCAGCCGGACCGGGACCTCGGTGATCGATTCCGTGACGTCAAGACCGTTTCTGATCGAGAAGAGCGCTATGATAAGACCGAACATCAGGGCCTTAACGTACACGGTCACGAAGTCAGCAAATCCCGCAGCCTCCGCCATGATCTCAAGATAATCGTAGAAGGCGATATTATGGAGATATCCATACGCAAGAAAGCCCCCAAGAATCGAGACAAAACAGAAGAGAACAGAGAGGAGGACCGTGGAGAGAACAAGAGCTGCACATCTCGGCGCTGTCAGGTATTCATGGAGATCAATACCAAGAGCATTGAGCGTCTCCAGTTCCCTGTTCAGCCTCATGAGCGCGAGCTCGGCAATAATCGCGCTGCCTGAACGGATCATGACGACCACGGCGACAAACAGGGCGGCGATCTCATTCACGAGAATGATCATCACCGCCTCACCGACCCGCTGGGACAGTCCGAAGGACGAGAACGAAGCGAACACGAACGCAACGATCACCGCTCCGCTCAGGAAGGCACCTGCAATAACGAGGGGAATCGGCTCAACGGCAGTGAAGTAGAACTGCCGAACGAAGACCTTCCGGTTGGCTGTCCCGAGCATCCCTCTCATTCCCCGGAGAATGTGCACGAGAAGGAGAAGGGTTTCGTAGGAAGCTGCATACTGCTTCACCACAAAGCGCCCGGGTTTCCTGAGGACCGCTTCAAGCGCCGTGATCATGATATGTTAAGCCCTTCCAACACAGAAATAGTTGAAGCCGAGTCCTCTCATCGCCGCGGGTTCATAGACATTCCGGAGGTCGAAGAAATAAGGCTGCCGCATGCGCTCTTTGATCCTCCCGAGATCGAGGTTCCTGAACTGGTTCCATTCGGTAACGAGAACCCCTGCGTCGACTCCCTCAAGCGCGTCATAGGCATCATTCGCAAAGGTGACGGAGGACGTAAGGATCTCCCTGGCATCCTTTACAGCAACCGGGTCATAGACCCTTACCTCGGCCCCTTCGTTGAGGAGACGGTTGATAATGTGGAGCGATGGCGCCTCCCGCATATCGTTTGTGTTCGGTTTGAATGAAAGGCCGAGTATCCCGATCTTTTTCCCCTTGAGACTGCCCATGGCATGGACGATCTTCTCGACGGCCGCATCCTTCTGACGCTCATTCGCGTCGACCGCGGCCTGGACAACACCCATGGGGACCTTGTGTTCTCCGGCGATCTGGAGGAGCGCCCGCGTATCCTTCGGGAAACAGGAGCCCCCGAAGCCGGGACCAGGGTGGAGGAACTTGCTCCCGATGCGTCCATCAAGCCCCATGCCCTTGGCAACCATTCTGACGTCGGCGCCGACCTGCTCGCAGAGGTTCGCAACCTCATTGATGAACGATATCTTGACGGCAAGAAAGGAGTTCGAGGCGTATTTGATGAGTTCCGCAGTCTCGATGTTGGTAATGACAATCGGCGTCTCGATGAGATAGAGCGGGCGGTACAGGTCCCTCATGATCGCGGCCGCCTGGTCGCTGTCTGTCCCGATGACAACCCGGTTCGGCCTCATGAAGTCTTCGATCGCTGCTCCCTCCCTAAGGAATTCGGGGTTCGACACAATATCGAAGTTGATCCTCTCTTTTTGCGTTGTGCTGATGATCTCCCGTATCCTCTTGCCGGTGCCGACCGGGACAGTACTCTTGGTCACGATTACCTTATAGCCCTTCATGTGAGCCGCTATCTGGCGAGCAACTTCCTCGACATAGCTCAGGTCGGCGGAGCCGTCTCCCCGCGGAGGGGTCCCTACTGCGATGAAGACGACGAGCGATGATTCGACGGCATCTTCGATATTCGCGCTGAACTTCAGCCGCCCCTGCCGGACGTTCCGCTTCACGAGGTCATCGAGTCCCGGCTCGTAGAAAGGGATTTCCCCCTTTTCGATGGATTCGATCTTTCGGACATCCTTGTCCACACAGGTAACATACACACCGAATTCCGCAAAACACGACCCGGTAACCAGCCCGACATATCCTGTCCCGATTATTCCTATATGCATACCGCCTCCTCTGTTTCTCTTAGGGATTTCACAATCAGCGAATTAAAACTGCCCGGCGGTGAGTTCGGCGGTCACCGACCCGATAGCTACCTTTGTTTTGAGAACGACCGGTATTTTTTTCTCGTCGTCGGTCAGCCAGATGTACATATCGCCCTTCCGGCTGAAGATGCCTTCAGACTGCAGTTTCGGCTTCACCACAACCGTGTCGAAGGTCCCCGCGGGAACCGTGACTTTCTCTTTTCTCAAGACCTCCACTTCCACGTCCCAGGTCTTCTTGCTGTCGAAAATCCTCACCTTCACCGTGCTCCCGACATTCATGACAAGGTTCCTCACCGCAAAGAAACCGGAGAGGGGATCATGCATATCCCCGGCAACGGAGAACTCCTCTTTCTTCCCGTCTATGTGGTTCGTATAGAGCGCTTTTTTTGACTTCCGGTCGAAAACAACTTCCTTGTCCTTCCGGTGTCTGCCTTCTCTCGTCTTAAGATGGTAGTTCAGGGGGTATCCGAACACACCCTGTGACCCGTCAACAACACTCCAGGCTGAATCTTCAACTCTGTAGAAGAGTGAAACATAGTCAGCCGATTTCGCCTCAGTCTTGATGAGATAGTTCGCCCCGGACTTTTCGAGGCTCATGACTGCGGTCCCGGCGTAGATGCCGAGCCATTGAACATTATATTCCAGCCGTTCGGGCGCGGTAAAAGCCGAAACAGAAGCAGCGCACAGCAGCCCCAGACAGACCACGATGAGCGCACCTATCGCCTTCACTTCAGCCTATCCATGACTGCACCGTCCTGTGCATGGTGATGAACCGTCCGATCGCGGGATGGTTCTCTCCGAGTTGGCGCTTGAACGACGCGAGCGAGTCCTCGAAAGACCGTTCGGTATCCCCATACATGAGATTGTCGGCATAGGCAACAATGATCTCCTCTGCTGTTTGAGGAACATAGTCCCTGCGGGGAAGTCCGAGCTTTTCTGCTTCATCTGCCGGGATTCCCGCTCCGATATGCCTTTCAATAACCAGGATCACCCTCTCATCCATTCCGAATTGTCGTCCGATGATCGCTCCCCGGACAGCATGGTCGACTCCCTGTGTTTCCGCGCGTCCGATATCGTGATTGATCGCTCCCTCTACCACGAGGTACCTGTCCATCGAGATCACAATCCGATCCATAAGTTCTAGGGCTTTCCGTGCAACCACCAGCGAGTGCGATATAACCCATTGCGAACACCCTGCCTGTCGTAAAAACCGAAGATCCTCTCCCATGATTTGTCTCAAAAAGATCTCTTCTCCTCCGGAGTTTATTATTGTAAATGAACCATTCTCACATTCGCAATAAAAAGGATACCCGGTGTATTCCCGATGATGATTGAATCAGATGACCTCGGTCCTCCTGGCAGTCAATGACAGGGAAAGTGACCGAAAGGACTCTCGAGGATGAACAAGCCTTGCTCTTCTATATCTTCACAACGATCTTGCCGAAGAATTGTCTGCTCAGAAGCTTTTCATACGCCTTGTGCACATCATTAAACGCGAACACTGAATCGATAACCGGCTTCAGGTGCCGGGGGAAAAGCCTCAGATACGTACATACCGCACTTTGGGGGCCGAGGTACACTCCGTGCACCGTTATATTCCTGCCGAAGATGCTTCTGAGACTGACGGAGACCTCATCGCCCGACGTCGCCCCGAAGGTGATGACCCGGCCTCCCCTTTTGACGATCGCGAGCGTTCGCTGCAGCGTGTCCGCACCGATGTGGTCGACCGCGATGTCTGCGAACTCTCCCTTCGTTATGCGCTTCACGCCCTCTGCGAAATCGTCCTGTTTATAATTGATCACGTGGTGAGCGCCGAGTCCTTTTGCTTTTTCGATCTTCCAGTCGTCTCCGACGGAAGTAATGACC
Source organism: bacterium (assembly GCA_050268805.1). GTDB lineage: Bacteria > Nitrospirota > Thermodesulfovibrionia > Thermodesulfovibrionales > BMS3Bbin05 > JBLNHB01. The sequence continues at coordinate 4,253 of JBLNHB010000025.1, forward strand.
GTCGCATGATAGAGCTTTGCGACCTGTATGAGCGCAGTTCCTGCCCCGCCGCTCCCTCCATGGATGAAGACAACGTCACCCTGCCGTATTCCTCCCCGGAGGACAAGCAAGTTCCACGCCGTTGCGTACGTGATGCCGATGGCAGATGCCTCTTCAGGGGAAAGGCCTTTCGGCTGATGAAGGACATTCGCCACAGGGACCCTCACATATTCCGCCGAGACCCCAGGGGTGAGAACGCCGAGGATCGAGAAGTTTCTGCATTCATTGTCCCTCCCGGACAGACACTGCTCACAGGAGCCGCAGGAAAGACCGGGATGCACGACCACCTCGTCACCCGGAGAAACATGGTTTACATCTCGTCCGGCCTTTTCAACAATACCGGAAGCATCGGAAGCGAATATGTGGGGTAGAGGGATATCCAGGGGGAGTTTTCCTTCCATGACCCATACATCGAGGTGATTCAAAGAAAAAGCTCTCACTCTCACCAGGACGTCATGATCCCCTATTTCAGGCCTCGGGAACTTACCTGCCCGTATCCTTTGATACCCTCCGAGCTGTTCATAATAGAGTGCTCTCATGGCGTGATGATGGGTATTAAAGCCAATACTCCCTGATCCACCGGACCGTTTGCTTCAGGTCCACTTCTCGTTCACTAAACTGCACCATGTAAGGAACCTGTTTGACTCCATCCATGGGGATCGAAACGCCCGGAGGGAAGACCGGCGCCAGCCGGTGATACCGCTCTCCGAGGAACCGGGTGCATTGGTAGTGGGCTATCCCGGCTATTCCATCGAGCATGATATTCACCAGGGGCCTCGCCCACTGGGCATATCCCCAGTCGAGTTCCTTACCTTTAATATGGACGAGCGACATGCCCGTCCCCAGAGACAGGAGCACCACATCATCGAGGGCCGGTCTGTTCCGGAAACGGGCATCCTGTGACTGTGCCAGGGCGCACATGCCCGGATTGCTCGCATACACACCGCCGTCGATATAGCCGTCAACAGAGGGGAAATAAGTCGGAGCAGCACTCGTATAAAGACCGATCTTGTACGCAAACTCGTTCCCGTCGCTGTCCTTGCCCGGAAAGTTGTGAAAGAGCTTCGGCTTCCAGGTCCGCTGGCGGGGATCTGGTGATTCATTGTCAAGGTCGAAGGCGGTGATGAGCACGCGCTTCTTGAGCTGTGCCAGCGTTGTCGTACCGAAAACATGCTTCAGCTCGCGCTCAAGGTTCCTGATGTCATAATCAGCACCCATAATCTTGCCGAGATCGATGATATCGTCGATCCAGGAATCATCGAAGATCCTGTTGCCCTTGGTTTCATAGAGATGGCGGATCGTCTGGATATCGAGCCCGTGAGCAAGAGCGAGGGCGAGGATACCGCCGGTCGATGTTCCTGCAATCAGATCGACAGAATCAAGCCAGCCCTGAAGAGATTCTTCGGCGTTCAGGCGCTGGAGGATGATGGCGGTTATAATGCCCCGGATGCCGCCTCCGTCCAGCGACAGGATTCGGTATGTGGCCATGATGGTTGCTCCCTATCTCAATCCTTCTTTCTTCTTCTGCTCGATCTTCCCTTTCATCTCCTGCATCATCTCTTCCATCTCCTTTTCGACTTCAGAGAAGAGAGCATCGAAGGTGTAGGGTTTCTGCGGTGTGAGGATCCTCTCCGTAGAATCACCCTTCTCCATCCCGGGAGCTTTCGGAGAGGGTTGAGCAGGCTCCTGCTCGCGCTCGTCCGCTTTCTCCTGCACCTGTGCACTCCCACCTTCTTCCCTCGTCCGGGCTGTCCCTTCCTCTGCTGCCTGAACCGCGGTCTTCTCTGTTCCCGCTGCCGGCTCCGCTTTTTCCCCGGCTTTCCGCTCTCCTGAGGGGGGCGTAATCGTTTCTGCATTCACCGGCACCGTCCCGCTCTCTTTCTCCTGCAGAGCAGCGGTGCCATACGCAAGAATAATCCCCTGTCTATCAAGCCATCGCTTGACCACCGATGATTTCAGGGCAAAATTCACTCCTGTGATCGGGAGATTGTCGACACCCAGACGCGCAATATTCGTGTTGACACCGACCAGGTATCCTCTCCGGTCAAGGAGGGGGCCGCCTGAATTCCCCCGGTTCACGCTCGTGTCGGTCTGAAACATGTCCTTCCCCTTCACGTTCGACTGGTTCGCGATCTCACCGCTGATCCTCCCATAGGTGAGACTCCAGAGGCCTCCCTGCTCAGGATGGCCGATGGCGACCACCTCCTCACCAACCCTGATCTCATCGGGATCCGCAAGGATAAGGCTCTTCAGTTTCTGGGGAGCATTTTCAACCTTGAGAACCGCAATATCCAGATCAGAATCATAAGAGAGCACCTTCGCCTTGAGCCGATCTCTCAAGTCCCGGGACAAATCTCCCACTACCCGCTCCGGCTTCAGATATGCGGAAATCAGACCGAAGGGTTTTCCCGTGTCCTTGTCGATCACGACATGGGCATTGGTCACGACATATCCGGACGGGGAGATAAAAGAGCCCGCCCCTGCCATACTGCCTTTCCCGTCCTTCTGCGCCACGATGAGCACAACCGCTGGTGCTGTGTCTTCATAGACTTCTACAGCGGGAAAACTCTGCGCAAAGGAGGCATTCACCGCCACTGCGATCATCACTCCGACAAAGAATGTCTTTCTCATTGTTCCCTCACTTTCCCGAAAGTCGATGCCCCTAAAAAAAAGGTAAGGAGGTGCATTGCCGCACCTCCTTACCGGATACTCCATCACGGGGAAGAACTCCCCTACCTCTCCTGCATCTTCTCTTCTTCCTTTGATAGCTCATCATGCAGCTTGTCCGCATTCTCTCTGATGTAGTCCCGCGCCTTCGCATTCAGCTCTCGTGCCTTTTCAAGATTATCCTTGAATGCCTTGAGATCAAGCCGAGCCAGGGAAAAGAGCTCGCCCGTGGAAGGGTTTTGCCAATGGTCGATGACTTCGACTCCGGACAGGGTCGAGGACGTAACCGTCTTGATCGCCTGCTCGACATGCTGTTCCTCGGCGCTCACGTCCGGATCTCCGGCTGTGGTGGATGCCATGTAGTCCTTCATGAGAGAAGCGGTGTAGAACTCAAAGAGCTTTGCGATCTCGTTCCGTGCCCGGTTATCCGCCGTGGTGCGGAGCAGAGAATTGTTCTTCATATTCGATGCCGATCCGACACCATAGAAAATTTTACCCTTGTCATCATCAAAGGCGCCGCTCCCCTTTATCACCCAGTCAGGCGCCTCAAGCTCCTGGATGGGCGTCACTTTGGCGATTTCCTCCCCGGCGCAGGCAAAGAGAGAGAAGAGAACGGCAAACACGGAAACAAGGCGTACAGATTTTTTCATGTTTATATACCCCCTTTATGCAATGAACTTATTTTTGCCCTCACCATGAGAACAACATCAAAGAGACCGCAATCTCTCCTTCCTTATTCAAAATTATAGGTTAGCCATGACTCCCTGTCAAGTGTCTCGACCAGTTCAGGGGATGGTCAGCAGGGGAAGAAACCTCGTTTCATGTCCCCTTCAATGCAACCGTCGGCTCCTTGAAAAGGACATACTTGAGCCAGCGTAAAGCGAATTTCAGCAATGCCGCGTCTTCGGTCTGGATCGCACCGACCGTTACTTCATCGAGGTCGAAGATATCGAGGAACCTGCTCCCGAACACGAAGGCCCTGAAAGAGTCGATGTCGTAACTTGCCATGAAAAACATCCTGAGACTCTTTTCATCGGGCTCGAAATCTCCCCGGATCTTCTTCTTGAGGACAATGTCGACCCAGTCCTTGTTGACTTCGTCATAAGCGCCTATTCCCTGATCGTCCCTCCACTGCCGCACCGTCCACTCCCGGTCTCCCCCGAAACCCTTGCAGTGGTCCTCCCTGATCAGGAAGTAGAAGTCCCCGCCTTGTGCATCCCGGTCGACGAGCGCCCCGAATCCGAGAGGATAGTACCGGCATGCGACCGGCCGGTCGCTGTAGATCGAGCAGCCTTCGGGGGTCACAAACCGGCACCTCCGGTCTTCGCCCATTTTGAGCTTTACGAGCGGCAGATTGGTCTTCTTCAGAGTGACGACTTCAGTGTGCTCTTCGAGGAAATCGAGTGATGTTTTGCCGAGCCTGCTCTTCATCCGGATGACGTCATAGGGGGTCAGAAAGATATCGAGCTCGCCGCAACAGGTGTTGAAGCAGGAGATTCCCTTCCGGCAGTTGAACTTCAATGTACTGTCAAGAGCGAGTTTCCCCTGCTCTACCGCGCCTTCTTTCAATTGTCTCAGAATATCATCCATCCGTTTCTTCCTCTGCGTTTTATTTTATCACAACGGCTCTTTCGATACTCTCGGGAACTGTTCCCTCCGGAAAATAAAAAGGGCCGGCCCTGAGAGGCCGGCCCTTGTGTCTACATCAGTTTACGCGATGAGCGGAACGATCAGGAGCGCGACGATGTTGATGACCTTGATCATCGGGTTGATCGCGGGTCCCGCCGTGTCTTTGTATGGGTCGCCGACGGTGTCGCCGGTCACCGCTGCCTGATGGGCAGGGCTCTTCTTGCCGCCGTACATGCCGTCCTCGATGAACTTCTTGGCATTGTCCCACGCGCCGCCGCCGCTCGTCATGGCGATCGCCTGGAAGAGACCGGTCACGATGCTCCCGATGAGCACGCCGCCGAGCGCTTCCTTGCCGATGAAGAATCCGACGAGGATCGGCGACACAACAGGGATCAGAGCAGGAAGCATCATCTGCTTGATCGCGCCTTTGGTGACGATGTCAACACAGGTCCCGTACTGGGGCTTTGCCTTGCCTTCCATGATCCCGGGGATTTCCCGGAACTGTCTCCGGACCTCCTCGACAACTCCGCCTGCAGCCTTCCCGACCGCTTCCATGAGGAGCGAGCCGAAGTAGTAGGGCAGGAGACCGCCGATGAAGAGACCGACAATCACCTTCGGGTTTGAAAGATCGAAGTTCAGTGTCTGTCCGAATGACCGCGAATACTCGGCGAAGAGCACGAGGGCTGCGAGGGCTGCAGAGCCGATCGCGTATCCTTTGGTAACAGCCTTTGTTGTATTGCCGACTGCATCGAGCGGGTCGGTGACCGCGCGGACTTCCTTGGGCAGCTCCGCCATCTCGGCGATTCCTCCGGCGTTGTCCGTGATCGGGCCGTAGGAGTCGATCGCAACGACGATTCCGGTCATGGAAAGCATCGCGACAGCAGAAAGGGCGATCGCGAAGAGGCCTCCGCCGGTGTTACCGGCAAACCCGCCCCCCAGATTATAGGCCCAGAGGATCGCTCCGGAAATGACGAGCGCGGGAAGGGCCGTGGATTTCATGCTCACCGCGAGTCCTGCGATGACGTTCGTGCCGTGACCTGTCTGGCTCGCTGCCGCGATGTGTTTGACCGGGCCAAAGCTCTTGGAGGTGAAATACTCGGTGATCATGACGATCAATCCGGTCAGGATAAGACCGATCAGTGCTGTCGTGAAGACGCGCAGTGCCGTGAACCCGCCGGTGTCCAGGCCGGGTGTATTCAGGAACCACTGGGAGGCGAAATAGAACGCGATCGCGGCGAGGATACCCGATACCGCGAGGCCTTTGTAGAGAGCGCCCATGATATACTGGTTCTTGCCGAGTTTTACGAAGAATGCTCCGACGATCGATGCGATGATCGAAATGCCGCCGATGAGGAGCGGGAATTCGACCCATAGGCTCTCAGCACCGAACACGGTCTTTGCGAGGAGCATGGCCGCAACAATCGTAACAGTATAGGTTTCATAGAGGTCAGCGGCCATTCCGGCGCAGTCACCGACATTGTCACCCACGTTGTCCGCGATAACAGCCGGGTTCCTCGGATCGTCTTCAGGGATTCCTGCCTCGACCTTTCCGACGAGATCGGCTCCGACGTCAGCCGCTTTAGTATAAATACCGCCGGCGATACGGGCAAAGACGCTCATGAGCGAGCACCCGAACCCGAGGCCGATGAGGGCACGGAACGCTTCTTCAATGGGCGCCACGGATTTCGCAATGATGAAGTACCCCGTGACCCCGATTAGCCCGAGACCGACCACCATGAGACCGGTAACCGAGCCTCCCTTGAAGGCGATACTCAGGGCTGCCTGAATCCCCCTCTTCGCGGCCTCTGTTGTCCTTACGTTCGCCCTCACGGTAACCATCATGCCGATATATCCGGCGAGCGCCGAGCCGATGGTCCCGATGAGAAACCCGATAGCGGTCCATTGACCGAGAAAGATGAAGAGAATGATGAAGAGGATTACCGCCACGATCGCCACGGTCTTGTACTCCCGGGCAATGAATGCATACGCGCCCTCCTTGACCGCATTTGAGATCTGCTGCATGCGCTCAGATCCGGCATCCTGCTTGGTGACCCACGCTGCCGTGTAGAGCGCATACGCGACTCCTAACCCACCGCAGAGCAGGGCAAAGATTATAATTCCTGTCATCTCCCGAAATCCTCCTTTTTAAGGTATTTAGACTGTGCGGGCAAAATGCCTTTCATCATCATGAGACAGAACAGGTATCCGGTGTCCCGATCCTCGGGCGTTCGTCCTGTTTCCCCTCCGTGCGCGTTCCATGGTTACAGCTCGATATCCCTCTTCATCTGCTTCGCGTAGGCGATCGCGACTGTCCGGTAGACCATATGCGCCAGCTTCGAATAGGGAAGATAGGCAATGGTATAAAATACGAACACGAGGTGAATAAAGTACACCGGATACGCCACCGCCGGTATGTCCGCGAGCCTCAGCACCCAGGAGAGAATTCCCGTCAGGCCGAGTACAAAAACGATGATCGCGAAGGTCCAGTCAGAGGATGAGTTTGTGGTCTCGAACCCCTTGTCTTTCACCCGGTTTATGATGACGAGCAGTGCGCCGAGCAGGAGGGCGACAGCGCCTGCTGTTCCCACCCATTTGACCGGATCCGTTATCGGATAGGGGCCCTCATAGGGCTCACCGAAGAGAATATTGAATCCGTAGAGGTAGAACACCGCCCACGAAGTCGTGATCGCAAGGGCGATGAAGCCGTAGAACACGAGAAGATGGGACGTTGACCGGTCCTTGTTCGGTCCGCACTTCTTGAACCTGGTGTGGGCGAGGATCTCCTTGATCGTCGGAACGAGGGACGGCACGAGACCGCCGAGCGTGATCGACTGGCCCTGGCGCGCATTCATTTGCTGAATGAACCGGCTCAGGCTCACGAAGAACGCCGCTGCGACAAGAACAGTGGCTGTGATGAAGATCGAATCGATCGCGGGAATCGGGAAAAACTTCGCGTAGACGATCTCACCCTCAGGGATGTGGAGATGTCCGAGCGCGCCGAGAATGATGAGGAAGAGGACCACCGGGATGGAGAGGGCGACAAAGGTGAACTTCGGCTCACCCACGAGTTTTCCCATGAAACCGGGGACCGCGTTTTCCTGGATGCTCCTCTTTCTCAGAACGGAAAGTACATCGCCGGGTTTCGCTCCCCGGGGGCAGTACTTGGTGCAGTCGTTGCAGTTGTGGCAGAGCCAGATATCGGGGTCTGCGGCGAGTTCCTCCTTCATGCCCCACTGGGCCATCACCATCTCCTTCCTCGGAAACGGTTTATTGTCCGGTGAAATCGGACAGACAACGGAACAGGTCGCGCACTGATAGCACTTTTTCAGCGTGTCGGCGCCCGCTCCCTGCAGTTCCCTGATGAATGCCAGGTCGGGAGTTACTACAATTTCTTCAGGCATATGGTACCTCCGGTCTATTGTTCATTGTTCCTCAGAATCCCTTGAACGGGTTCGGCCCGAGTTCCTTCAGTCTCTCCGAGAAGTCGTCGAGGATCTTCGGGAGCTGGTCCCACTCGTTGATCGCAAGCTGCACCTGCATGACCCGCTCGGACTCGAGCTGGAGCCTGCTGAGCGTCTCCTGCACCTTGCCGAGCCGCTCGCTCGCCATCTGGCTGCCCTTCACGAAGTGGCATTGGTAGTCGTCGCCGTATTTACAGCCGATGAGAACAACACCGTCGATGCCCTTGGAGAGCGCATCGGCAACCCAGACCAGGTTGGCCCCGCCGAGGCACCGGAGGGAGATGAACCTGAAGTTCGGACTGTACTGGATACGGTTCATGCCGGCTATGTCGAGCGCGGGATAGGCGTCGTTCTCGCAGATGAGGCCGATGATGAAGGGCTCCTCGCCTTCGGAAGGAACATCCACTTTCTTGATCATCGATGAGATCATATCGACGCTGTAGTTCTTGAAGGAGATGATCCTCTGGGGGCATGCGCCCATGCAGACACCACAGCGGCGGCACCGGTAGGGATTCTCCTTGGGCGTGCCCTTCTCATCCTCATCGAGGACGCCGAAGGGGCACTCAACCGTGCACCGGCGGCACTGGGTGCAGCTCGAGTAGTTGATCTCGGGGTAGGTCATATCTCCCGCTCTCGGATGGACCGACTTGCCCTGGGAGGTGAGTTCGAGGCATTGGATCGCCTTGAGCGCGGCGCCGGCCGCATCGGAAGATGCCTGGAGCGCATCCATGGGATGCCGTACCGCTGCGGCCGCATAGATGCCGGTCCTCCTCGTCTCATAGGGGAAGCAGATGAAGTGTGAATCCGGGAATCCGTATTTCAGGTGAGGCATCTCGGGCCCCTGCCGGTATTCCAGGTTGAGGGCGACCGGGACTGCGACGGTCTCCTTGAGTTCGCCGTCCTGCGTCACGCGGGTGACGATATTGCCGACGTACTCGGCGGTCAGGTTGTTCACCTCGAACCCCTCGGGAATGAGGTTGGTGAGCATCCCCGTCGCAAGGACCACGATATCGGCCTGTATCTTCATCTTCGTGCCGAGAAGCTGGTTGTCCACGCCGACGAGCACCGTGCCGTTTGGTCCTTCATCAACGCTGAGTACTTCGCCCTTGGCGAGGAAGATCCCCTCGTCATTCTGGGCAGTCTTGTAGAAGTTCTCATAGAGACCGGGTGTCCTCATGTCTTTGTAAATAATGTATGCTCCGGCGTCAGGGTTCTGCTCCCGCACATACATCGCCTGCTTGAGCGATACATTGCAGCATACCGACGAGCAGTACGGGATATGCGCCGCATCCCGCTGGCCCGCACACTGGATGAAGACCACGCTCTTTGCGGGCTTGCCGTCCGAGGGACGCGTGATCTTGCCCTTCATGGCGATCTCTTCCATCTCGACATTCGTCACCACATTTTTGAATCTGCCGTATCCGAGATGACCGAGCTTCGTCGCGTCGTAGGGTTTCCAACCCACAGCCATAATGACCGCTCCGACCGGAAATGTTTCATTGGTGCTGAGGGTTACCGTATATTTTCCCGGCTCGCCTTTTATGCTGGTAACCGACGTTCCTGTAAAGACCTTGATATTGGGGTCCTTCTTGACGGCGTTTATCTTGGCATCTATACCCGGCTTTTCAAGCTCGGCGAAGGGGGCCTTTGTCGGAAGGACCTTGAACATCTTCTTTGCCCAGCCGCCGAGTTCAGACTCTTTCTCGACGAGGACGACCTTGTTTCCGGCCTTTGAGGCCTCGAGAGCAGCCGTCAGTCCTGTCACGCCTCCGCCGAGGACCAGAATGGTCCGGTCGATTTCGAGTATCCTCGGCATCGGTGGAGAGGACTTATCCGCCCGGACAATGCCCATTCTCAGGTAGTCATCCGCCATGGCCTGGGTTGTCTCGGTCTTCGGCGGCTGGCACCAGGCAACATGCTCTCTGAGGTTGACCCGCTCGGTGACATACTGCAAGGGATCGAAGTCAAACACCTCATAGTTCACCCTCGGAGAACAGGCAGCGATGACGATCTTGTTCACGCCTTCGTTGTTGATGTCGTTCTTGATGAGCTGCGCCCCTTCCTGGCTGCAGAGGAAGGGATGGGTCTTGCACACCGGAACCCGCATCTCTCCGGTCGCGACTTTCTGGAGCTGTTCCACATCGAGGGCGTCGCCGATACCGCAGTCGGAACAGATGTATACGCCGATTTTATTTTCAGCCATGGATGATTACCTCCTCACCAGACTTTGGATGCTCTTGAGCGCGGCCCCGGTGCCTTCCTGGTTCGACGTCATGACGTCGTTCGGCCGGTGCGCGACCCCTGCGGCGCAGATGCCCGCGTTCTGCCCGTCGGAGAGGACGAATCCATTCTCTTCGGTCTTGACTGCGGACAGGAAGCCGCTGTTCTTGACTGCCGGTTCCATGCCCGTCGCAAGAACCACCATATCAAACGTCTGGCGGATCTTGCTGCCGCCGACAACATCCTCCGCGGTCACGACCACATCGCCATTGGCGACTTCTTCGATCTTGGCGACCTTGCCTTTGATCATCGTGATATTCTCATCCGAGCCGACCTTCTTGAGAAAGTCCTCGTACTTCCCGGGTGTCCTGAGGTCAATATAGAACACGGTCGCCTTGGAATCGGCGTTCTTCTCTCTGAGATACGTCGCCTGCTTGAGCGAAGCCATGCAGCAGATCGCCGAACAGTAAGGAAGATGGTTCTCGTCCCTCGACCCCGCGCACTGCACAAAAGCTATGCTCTTGACCTCTTTTCCGTCCGAGGGCCGGAGAATCTTTCCCTTTGTAGGACCATTGGGAGCAGAGAGACGCTCCATCATCATATTGGTAACCACATTTTTCACTTTTCCGAATCCGAGGTTGTCCATCTTCGTCGCGTCGTAGGGATTCCATCCCGTTGCGAAGACGATGCTCCCCACCTTAAGCTCTTTCGTTTCCGGCTTCATCGCGAGGTCGATTGCGTTGTACTTGCAGGCCGCAACGCACTTCGCGCAGGAAGAACCTTTGCATGCCTTGGGATCGATGACATACCGCATCGGGAAGGCAAGGTCATGGGGAAGGTAGATCGCCTTGGTCTTGTCCATACCGAAGTTAAAATCGTTCGACCGCTCCACCGGGCATGCCTCGACACAGGCTTTGCAGTCGGTGCACTTCTCGTTCACAAACCTCGGATTGACCTTGACCTTAACGGTAAAATTCCCTTCCGTGCCGCTGATCGACTCGATTTCGGACAGGGTGTAGAAGGTGACCCTCGGATTCTGCTTCATACGTTTGAAGTTGATCTCGAGTCCGCAGTAGGGCGGGCAGAGCTTGGGAAAGTACCTGAAGAGCTGGGCCACCCTGCCGCCGAGGTAGGGGTTCTTCTCTATGATCGTCGCGTTATAGCCGGCCTCTGAAGCTTCGATCGCTGTGGTGATACCGCTGATGCCGCCGCCGACAATCAGGATACCCTTCTGTTCATCCATGGTTTTCCTCCATTCGGTTTGAAGATTGGAGACTGATGATTCACGCAGGAATCCTCACGCT